>DASROK010000163.1:0-2575 GCA_035646915.1 Gemmatimonadaceae bacterium | reverse complement strand
CCAGGAGACCCGGCTCCGCTTCCGTAACCACGAACGACCACGTGCAACACGAAGAAGCCTTCGAACGTCTGGAGGGTGAGACGATCGCGGTGGAACGCTGCGCTTCGGGCGAAGAGCGGCAGGATGCACTCCTCAGGCTGTACCGCAGCTTGTCTCTCTTCAGCGCGGATAACTTCCAGCACATGCTTGTTGAGGAGATCGACAACACACAAACGCTCTGGGAGCTTTACACGGATGAACAACTCGCTGCGATCCAGAGCGCGCTCGTCGCAACCATCGCGCCTGAAAAGATGGTCGTGTACTTAAGGTGGATGATTCCATCGATCTCTTTTTCGGAACGAGTGGAAATGCTGAGCGGTATTCGAGCGACAGTGCCTCCGCCGGCGTTCGAACAGATCCTTCAGATTGTGGAAGGCTCACTGCCGGGGCGGGATTGGGCAAAAGTTTCCAGAGCGCTCGGCGTCACTCGTGAACTCGAAGCTGTCGCAATGGCATCGTAAAGGCGCGGCGACGTCAGGCCTCGAGAAGAGCAAAAGGCCGGTCGACACGAAGGCGGAATCGTCCTCGACCGGTTTTCTCGATGCGCATCGGGGCCAGCTTTTCCGAAAGGCGCCGCTCGAGAAGAATCAAACGGGCCTCAAGGTTGTCGGTAATGTCCGGAAGACCGAGCGAGGCATCAAGGCGGAGTTCTCGGTTGCTGAAGTCGACGCGCTTGTCGCGGTCATACGCTCGAACAAGTTTCCAGAAGATCGCTCCGGCAACACCCTTGATCAAATAGTCCTCGTCGATAAAAACGCTGTCGTCCGACGCGTAATGCCGGATTGATGCGGGAGATCCCGCGGGAGGCCGCACGGCTACGTGCGATGGTGCTGCCGATTCTTTTCTCTTAGCGTCGGGCCCACCCCACGCCGGATCATTCTCCGCGCTGTGTAAAAGAGCATTCGCTGCGGTCCCCAGCTGCGCCGCGAGCGCCACGAGAGCGTCCTCATCGTCATAGTTGAAACGAAGATCCTCGGGACTCTCGACATACAGAACTCCGAAGAGGTGGTTGCCCGAAACGATGGGTACTGCCAGCTGACTTCGCGACTCCGCGAGACCAGGCAACGGTATCGCGGTCTCGAGGCTCGCGCCCAGACCCGCGCGCTCGATGCTGTCGCGAATGGCGCGAGTGTACGAGTATTCCGCAGTCAGATGCGTGATTCGAATCGGCGATCGCTGCTGTGCCGCGACCCCGATAACGCCGCAGCCCAGGACAATCTCCGATCCCACACCCGATTGTGTGTACCCTCGGCTGGCGACCGTATAGAGCCGTTGCTTCGCCGGATCTGTCATCAAAATGATGGCGTGATGGATATCGAAGAACGTGTCGAGCCCGGCAAGTGTTGCGTCCAGCAACCCACCAAGATCCGTAGCAGCGTTCAGTCGTGCTGAGCACTGCCGCAACGCCCCAAGGATGTTTCTCCTCGGCCTTACGGTAGGCGCGGGACGGCCCGGAACCGCTTCAATCTCCAATACGCGGTAAACATCCGCCCCTCGCAGCTTGAACACGCCGCTCATTCCAGTCTGAGACGCGATACCGGACAGCCGCGCTTTCATGCTCTCGTACAACGGGCCTTCCGTCTCTGTTCGCAGGTACTCCAGATCAAGTCGGTATTGAGCGCCGGTCTCCGGGTCGATCACCAGAGCGCTGGCTCTGGGATTCGCGAGAATGTTCTCCCGTGTCTTGTTGAAGAACTGAAACGAGAGCGCGACATGATTCGAATCGACATAGTGGACCTGAGAAATGTAGGTGACGTTCGGTGTGCCGTCGGCCGCGGAGGTCGCCACAGTGTTGGGCACGACCGACTCCAGACAGATCCGGATGCTTTCGAGAGTCAACATCACTTTGATGAGGCCATGCACTTTCCGGCGCCGGGACCGGGAGTCTGTTCAAAGACTTCCTCAGGTGTGAACGTAACAGCGGCAAGTGTTGCGCGATCCGACCATATCAGCGCACGAACCAGGCTTTCCTCGAAGCCGATGCTGCATACATGCGCAACGAAGGCATCGGCGTACTCTCGAATGAGTTTTTCGTCGCGCTTTTGCAGGCCTGCAACCGAAGCGTTACCAGACTTCAACTGGATCGTCCGATGAGTTGTGGGTTCGCTGAACACCACAGCGATCCGTCCTGATGATGAGATTGCGTCGATCAGCGCCGGGGATTGAGATTGATCGATAAGAAGCGTGACCTGTCGTCTGTCAGTCGAGACGCGACATCCCGCAGCTCGACCAATGACCGGCAGCCCCCTGGATGTCGTGGAAGATGCGACCGTCGAAAGACCTCTTGCGATGAACGCCGCATGTTTCTCATCAAGAATCGGCGGCCGAAGCACCTTTGAACCCATTCTCCAAAATCATAGCAGCACCGGATTTGGTGACAGTGACCGAATGAAAAGAATCAGCCGCGGATGACGCGGATTACGCGGATGAAAGACTGATCAGATCAAATCCGCATAATCCGCGGCTAATTCTCTTCGCCTTACCCTAAAGGTATCTTTTAGGTCATTGGAAGGGCTGTCTGGGGTGTGGATACAAT
>DASROK010000162.1:0-9724 GCA_035646915.1 Gemmatimonadaceae bacterium | reverse complement strand
AGCTTCGTGCGTAACGGCAGGTGTGCGAGCTGCAGCCGATTCATGGACGGTACGGATCCTGGCGCCGGTACCGGAGGCGCCCGTGGTTCGTATCGGCTTGATTCCGTTCACACTTGATCGATCGGGCCCCGAATTGAGAGCTGGGTCCCACCGCAGGAGATTGGTGACGACACCGATTGACTCCTGTTTATCGGCCAGCCCCGGAACCCACGGGCTAAGTGGTTGTTTTCGTAGGATTTGCCTTGACAGGGTGGGGCGGGGCCTAGAGAATCGCGACCCCTTCGCCATGGCTCATTCCGTGGCGATCCATCGTTGAAGATGGCGCGTGGAAAGGTAGCTCAGCCGGTTAGAGCACGGCACTCATAATGCCGGGGTCGCGGGTTCGAGTCCCGCCCCTGCTATAGAAAAAGTCGCAGAATGGATTTGATTCTGCGGCTTTTTCTTTTGAGACGGGCAGCTGGCTTCGCTCTTCCGCATTTGTTTATGCTTCCGTAGAATCGGAGGACAGACTCTCCAATAACGGAGGCACCATGAAGCGATTCAGCACGCTGCTCGCGCTCGTCTTTCTTGCCGCTTGCACCAATGAACCGACTGCTGTCGACTCGCGGCTGACAGCAAAGACCCCCGTCTTCACCGTCGGAGGAAGCAATGCCGGCGGAGTTACGTTCGCAACGGGCAGTGGATGCTCAGTCGTGCTGTCTCACTTCGAGTGCAATTACACCGTCGACGGTGCGTCCGGAGAATTTTCAATTTCAGAGCGCGGGCAGTGGTCCTATACCTATCGATGCGTGCACAAGAAGTCCGGCAAGGAGAGCACAAAATATCCGATCACGATCGGCTCGATTGGTGTGACGAACCTGTTCAGTGTCACAGCCGTCAGCGGTCAAATCGTACAATCGAACAAAGTCCTCGCACCCTCCGCACCGACAGACTGTGCAGCCAATAAGGGTGCTTTCACAACGACGGCCCTCCGCAGCAACTTCATTCCTGCGAGCTGGTCACTCTTCGCACAGAAGTCCGCGGACCCTTCTAATTACTTCGCCAGTCTCTTCGAGACTTTATAGGAACCGCGGCAATGCGAGCCGCCCGGGTTCACGCCAGCGGCCATTCGGATAAGCTTCGTCTTGAAACGATTTCAGTGCCTCGGCTTGCAAGCGGCGAGGCACTGATTCGTGTCGAATACGCGGGCGTCAATTTCATCGACATCTACAAGCGCGAAGGACTCTACAAGATTCCTCTACCGTCGACACTCGGCGAGGAAGCAGCAGGAACCGTGGTCGCTATTGCTGACGGTGTGACAATTGTGAAAGAAGGGGACCGCGTTGCATGGGCAAGTTTCATGGGTGCGTATGCAGAATTCGCCGCTGTTCCCGCTGAACGTCTCGTACCAGTTCCAGCAGACGTCCCGCTCGAGCAGGCGGCGGCCGTGATGCTCCAGGGAATGACTGCGCACTATCTGTCGATGTCCACTTATTCCATCAAGCCGGGCGACACGTGCCTCGTGCACGCCGCAGCTGGAGGAGTGGGCCTGCTGCTGGTTCAGATCGCAAAGAAGTTGGGAGCAACTGTCATCGGCACCGCCGGATCAGACGAAAAAGCAGCGCTCGCTCGCGCTGCCGGCGCCGATCACATGATCGTGTACACTCGCGAGGATTTCGTCGCCGAGACGAAGCGCGTGACGAAGAATGCCGGAGTGAGTGTGGTTTACGACTCAGTTGGAAAGACAACATTCAACGGCGGACTCGACGTGCTCGAGCCGCGCGGTATGATGGTTCTCTTCGGACAGTCGAGCGGCTCGGTTGAACCAATCGATCCGCAGATATTGAATCGCAAGGGCTCGCTCTTTCTGACGCGCCCGACTCTCGGTCATTACACGTTGTCACGCGAAGAGCTTCTTTCTCGCGCAGGCGATCTTTTCCGCTGGATCGAGAAAGGAGAGCTTGATGTTCGCATCGGCGCCGAATTTCCGCTCGAACAGATCGCGGCGGCACACGACGCGCTCGAGGGTAGACAGACAACCGGTAAAGTCGTAATTCGAGTCACGCACTGACCTTCAACCAATTGAATATGGCAGACAACGCGCGGTGGGTGACGGCACGAATCGGGAGGACGGGTTTTCACACCAACGTGAGCTCGGGAGCGCATCACATGATCGCCGACGAGCCGGTGTCTGTCGGTGGATCTGATCGCGGTGCTACGCCTTACGAGCTTCTGCTCGCTGGACTCGGCTCGTGTACAGCGATGACGCTTCGCGTTTATGCAGACCGCAAGCAGTGGCCGCTCGAAGGTGCAACTGTTGAGCTCAGGTCAGGGCGCTCTCACGAAAAAGACTGCGAGTCCTGCGCAACCGAAAAGGTGAGCATCGGGACCATCGAGCGCCGCATAAAGCTGGAAGGTCCGCTTACTGATGAGCAGCGAGCCCGACTGGTGGAGATCGCCGACCGATGCCCCGTCAAGCAGACGCTCGAGCGAGGCATCGAGGTAGTCGGTGTGGAGTGACGCCTAGAGCCCGCTCGAGACCTTCACCATGATGTTCCGCCCGGGCTCGAGAGCAAACTCCTTGTAGCGGCTCATGAAATCGCGATACTTGCGATTTGCTGCGTTCCGGATTCCGATGTCGATTCGTCCCTGTCGTCCGAAAAGACCGTGGTTGAATCCGAAGTCGAAGTTGAGCAGCGTGTAACCGGCGGTTACAACATCCTCCTCATTCGGGCGTTTCTGGCGAAGAACATTTTCCACTTCGCCGCTGATGAATGCATCGCCAAATGTGGACGACGCAAAATGATATTCTGCGCCGCCTGCCGTTCTTGGTGCAGGCATGAGGGGAAGCGGCTCGTCCGTATCTTCGTTGTTCCCGTGCACGAAATCATGACGCGCCCTGAGAAGAAGACCGGGGGCGACTTCGACCTCACCAGCAGCTTCGCCGCCTGTCAACAAGGCGTCACCGTGCAGGTGACGGAAAACCCGAAGATTGTTTATGAACTGGCTCGTCGGCGTTATGTAGATGAAATCCTTCACGTTATTCCGGAAGGCATTCGCTTCGAAGTGTGCGCGAGATGAAGTCCACCGCACACCAACGTCGAGATTGCGTCCATGCTCTGCGTCGAGTGTCGCATCACCGATCTCGTATCTTCCCTCTGCCAGATGCGGCCCGTTTGCATAGAGCTCAAACAGTGTCGGCGCTCTCCACGCCAAGCCGGCATTTCCTGTGAGAGAGAACTGTGGTGTGAGGTGAACGACCAATCCGGCATTAGCGCTTGGCTCCGACCAGTCGCGGTCATCGTCGGCGCTCAACGAGAGCGCGTTGTTGGCGTCGGCGGAGAGTTTGCGAGCGTCGAATCGCGCGCCAACTGCCAGGCCGATTCTGCCGAGCTCCGCTTCCTCGAAGATGAACGCAGCTCCGGATTCCGTTGTGGCATCCGGAATCAGGAAAATGGGGCCGCGTGAATCATTTCCCTGGAACATACCTGACAAACCCGCGACACCATGAACCCGCGATCCGATGTTGTGATGTGCGAGAACGTCGAGCGTGCCTGTGTTCAGGAGGAGATCGAATGCGGTCTGTTCTTTCGGCCCGCCGGCCGGAATCGATGCGCATGCAACCGGATCGATCGTGCACAGATCATCCGATACCTCAACCAGTGAGTGGCGCTGGAATTGAGCCTTTGTCTGCAGCCTGAATGACTGGAAGGTGTAGTCGTTGACGAGCTGAAGTCGTTCATCAGCGAGCTTGCGCTCAGGACCTTCTTCCTCTTCTGCTGCTACTTCACCCCCCGAGCCTGGACCGCGCGCTTCGAGCAGCTTGAACTCACCGCCATAATGCGAGAACCGAAGTGTCGTGTTGGACTTCGTTCCGCGAATTCCGGCGGCTGCTTCGCCGTTGATCGAGAAATAGCCCGTGTGCCCGACTTCGCCGTCGGGTGTCTCGTAACTTTGGGCGAAGCGGCCAATTCCTGTCGCACGCCAGCCGAGCCGGCCCTTTGCGCCTTCGGCGTTGAGAGTTCCGCCGACTTCCTTGTTGACGCTTGCTCCATACAGCTCGCCACCGAGCCTCTGAAAGCTCTGGTTGTCAGTCGCGGTGGGTATATCCTGCGGAATCACGTTCACTACGCCGCCCACCGCATCTGATCCGTAAAGAACACTTGCCGGGCCGCGCACGACTTCGACGCGCTGAGCCAGCCGCGGATCGACTGACGGCGCATCTTCCTCGCTCCATGAGTAATCCTCGAGCCTGCTTCCATTCTGAAGTGAAAGAACGCGCGCACCATAAAATCCGCGGATCATAGGCTTCCCGATCTGCTGCCCGGTGCTCACTGAGCGAACACCGGGAAGTCTCACGAGCGAATGCGCGAGAGAGATAGATCCATCGCGTCGGAGGCCCTCTTCGGTGACCTGGCTTACAGGCAATACGGACGAGCCAATTGCTGTCGCGCCGCGAGCGGCAGTCACCGTCACAGGACTTATCACCACCGGTGACGCGCTGAGCACCACGCTTGAGAGTGTCGCGCCAGGCCTTACATGAGAGATCGACGCTGCACTCATGCCGGATCGGCGGAATGTCAGCGTGTACTCGGAACTGGGAATGTTGTTGAAGACGAACCGGCCATTGCTGTCAGTGCGCGTTTGAATTCCGAGGTCGACAATGCTGGCGATCACATCGGGCAGCGGCGCCCCGCGAGCATCTACAACCTGACCGGAAATTCCCTGGCTTGTCTGTGATCCTGCAGTGGAGGAGAGAGCGGCAAAAGCGAGAACACCAACGATGAACAATTTCATTCGCATGAACGGTGACCAGAAAGCGCGGTATGAGGTACTGCAAACTTGAGGCAGTGGTCTAAAACCTAATACCGCGGTTTTGTGGTCATAAGCTCACGTTGCGCCGCGAAGGAACTCCTGCACAACCTTCCGGTAGCTGCGCCCCGTTGTAAGTCTTTTGCCGTTGCGAAGGATCAGCATCTGATCGCCCTGGTCGAACGGCTCGGCAGCGCGAATGTGTGATGTGTTCACAATCACCGAGCGATGCACGCGCAGAAAACTGTTTCCGGGAAGGCGCGCTTCGAGATGCGACAGCGGCTCTCGGACATCGTATGCGGAATCTGCCAGATGAACGCGCGCAATGTCATCCCTCGCCTGGATCCAGTAAATCTCGGCTGGATCGAGAAAGAGAATCTTGCCGTGAACCTTTACGGCAAATCGCCCCGCTGATGTCGTGATTGAATTGATTCGCCTGAGAAGCGCCGACATCTGCGCGACTGTAGTGTCGTCTGCCGATGCGCGGAGCCGCTTGGCCGCGCGGTCGAGTGTCCGATTGAATCGTTCTTCATCGACAGGCTTCAGGAGATAGTCAACCGCGCCAACCTCGAACGCGTCGATCGCGTATTCGTCGAACGCAGTCGCAAAGATTACGAGTGGCATGTTCTGAGCGCCGATCTCGCTGATTACGTCGAACCCGTCGAGCTCGGGCATCTGCACGTCGAGCAAAACGACATCGGGCTGAAGCTCGCGTATCGCGCGCACGGCTTCGGCGCCCGTGGCGCATTCGCCGATTACCTCGAAGTCAGACCGAGGGGCGAGAAGTGCCTGCACGCGCTGCCGCGCCAGGTCTTCATCGTCGACGATCAACAGACGGAACTGCTTGATTGCTGTAGCTGTCATCCTGGTATCTCCGCGAATTCTTCAACGCCCGTCACGTCGTCCCTGCGTGCGAGCTCCAGTGGCAAAGTGAGGTGAACCCGAAAACCGCCCAGCTCACCGATTCCCGTTTCGAACGTGTGTCTTTCGCCGTACAGGTGGTTCAACCGGGTTGCCGTGTTCGACAATCCCAATCCGGTTCCTCGATTCTTGTCTCGAGCGACACGTGTGGACGTGCCGACTCCGTCGTCTTCGACATCGATGGAAAGCATGTCGCCCTTTGCCGTAATTCTGACGAGAACCGTTCCACCGCTGGCGCGGACGCCGATGCCGTGACGAATTGAATTCTCGACCAGCGGCTGCAGCAATAGACTCGGTACCAGCGCATCGGCAAGGCTGTCGTCTACATCAAATTTCACTTTCAACTTGTCCCCGAAGCGAACGCGCTGAATCTCGAGGTAGTGATGCAGCAGCGAGAGCTCGCGCTCTACGCTCACTTTCGGCTCGGCTGCGCTCCGCAGAATCATTCGCAGGAACTCGCTGATCGACGCAAGCATCTTTTCCGCAGCGCGCGCATTCGTTGCAATCAGCGCCATTGCGCCATTGAGCGCATTGAAAAGAAAATGTGGTGAAAGCTGCAGGCGCAGCGTGTCGAGCTGGGCCTTTGCGAGCTGCGTTTCTACCCGTTGCCTTTCGGATGATTCCATCGCCGATTCAACGACGAGCTGTTCCACCCACGACGTTGCATAAGTTGCGAGGCCGCCGGCGACAGCGAGTATGAGAATCTTCGCGCCTTCGTCGAGATACGACAGCCTTCCGAGGGCGACAGCATCAACCGGGCTAACAATCGGATCTACCCGGCCCGCAGCGAGAAGCCAGAAGAAAAGCGCGGAATATTCGACTACCACGAGCGTCGCAACGACGGCAGTCTTGCGAACCGATGACGCCACGGGCCGCGAGGCAAGAACCACGAAATACATCATGAAGATCGGAGTGCGCAGCGCCATGTTCCCCGATCCGGCAATGGAATATCCGGCGATGATCGCCGTCACAGCGGTCACGTCGATGACGGCATTCGCAAGCGGAAGAAACGCTGGAAGGTGAGGCTCCCGATACCAGAGGAGATATTGCCCAAAAGTCCACGCGATGAGCGGAACGAGAAGGATCGTGTTCGCTTTGTCGAGCTCAGGCGAAAGTGCAGGGGCGTAAGCGAGTGCAGCCGCGCCGAGGAGCAGGAGCACGGCGGCGCGAAGCCCGTTCATGATGCGCTCGGCGCGTTCGCGCCGCACGCGAAGGCTTATCGGAACCATCGACTCGGGTGGATCAGACAATGATCTCATCAGTCCGGATGATAGCGCAGGCGCGAACCGGTAGGGTACGGCGCTGAACCAGTTTGCGCTACGGGTGACGGTGCTCGGTTTTCCTGCGTGATCCGCCATCGCGCGAAGCTAAGCTAAGCCAAATCCGCGGAATGCCACCACTATGGTGAATGGAATGATCCGGCAGGCGAACTGCATTTCTCATGCGGCGGGATGCCAGCCGGTGTGAGCAGGCGGAAGAGCGCGATTGTAATTTTGCACGATGAGAAAACCGATTTCGCTTTTTCTCGCAGGAGCGACGCTCGTCGCATTCTCGGGGTGCGATCGCTCGACGTCGCGCCTGTCGCCGGAGCAGCAGGCTCGATTTCAGGCGGAAGGAATTCGGCGGAGAGCAGATGACATGGTATTTCGTTATACTCGCGATCCCGGAGGTCGAAGTGAGCGCTGGGAGGATCGCCGCGCGTCGATCATTGTGACAGGCGCATCGATTCTCATTCACAAGAATGAGAAAGTGGGACTCGAAGTGACGCCTCGAACCCAGCGTGCGGTGTCAGTTCAGCGTGCGGCTGGCAGAATCAGGGTAAGGAGTGGAAGCGGTCGATCTGAGGAGGTTTGGTCGTTCGAGCCGGAAAGTGATGCGGAAGGGTGGGTCCGCGACATGAGGGCCACGCTGAAAGGTGTTGACTCTGGCAAACGATAACTGTATTATACATACATGAATCAAGCAGACGGCGCAGCGTCTTCAACTTCTGGAACTCATTTCGCCTTCTCGATACTTCATGCCGCCAAGGCAATCGAGGATCGAATCGAAGGCGCCATGAGCTCAGTCGGGTTGTCGATGGCCAAACACAGCGCCTTGTCCAGGCTCGAGGAGTCAAGGGAGCCGCTTACCCTGAGCGAGTTAGCGGAAAGGTTGAGCTGCGTGAGGTCGAATATCACTCAGCTCGTAGACAGACTCGAGGCCGACGGTTTCGTCAGGCGAGTCGCAGATCCTGCCGACCGCAGGAGCGTTCGGGCGGAGCTGACTCCGCTGGGGCGGGAGAAGCAGGCGGCTGGTGCGGCAGAGCTGGCGCGTGTTCAGCAGGAGCTCTCTGACCAGGTTGGGAATGCTGACGTCGCAGGTTTGGAGTCGGCGTTGCAGTCTCTCGCGTGAGTTTTTTTGCAGTAGTACTTCATATATGCAAAGTGCAGGACAGGACGTGTTATCTATCAACCATCAAGGGGTAAACAATGGCAACAACAGTTGAGCCGATCGTCGGCAAAAAAACCACCTGGCAGCTCGATGCAGCACACACCAGCGTCGAATTCGCGGTAAAACACCTCATGATCTCAACGGTCAAAGGGCGCTTCGGCGAAATCTCCGGCTCGCTCAAAGGCTCGCTCGACAATCCATCGCGATTCCAGCTCGAGGTTGTGCTTCCCGTGGAAAGCATCGACACCAGACAGGCACAGCGCGATGCGCACCTCAAGTCGCCCGATTTCTTCGACGCCGAAGAATTTCCGGTGATCCGCTTCACGGGTAAGCGCATACATGGTGACGTAGCTTCAGAGTTCTCGCTTTTCGGCGACCTCACAATCCGTGACGTCACACGGGAGATCGAGCTCAAGGTCACCAACGAAGGAACTGTTCGTGATCCGTGGGGAAGCGACCGTGTCGGATTCAGCGCCAAAGCAAAACTCGACAGGCGCGACTTTGGCCTCATGTACAATCAGGCGCTCGAGACCGGCGGATTTCTAGTCGGTGACGAGGTCAGGATCTCGATTGACGCGGAGTTTACCGCTGCCGCTGAGTAGCAGCTCGAGAACCGATCGCTGACATGAATGCATCGACCTTCGCCGCATCGAGTGAACCCTGCGTGCGAAGGCCGCTGCAGATGTCGACACCAAACGGCTCGACGGCATCGATTGCAGCAGCAACATTCGATGGATTGAGCCCGCCCGCCAGATATAGAGTCACCTGAGCCCTGTCTCTTATCCGGCGGCTCAGGCTCCAGTCGTGAACGCGGCCTGTACCGCCAAGCTCCTTCACTGCAAGCGCCGGATTTCCTGAGTCGAGAAGAAGTGCGTTCACATCGGGTGCGATCTCCACAGCTTCTTCGACGGACTGCGGTCCTGTAACGTGAATCACCTGAACGATTGCAACACCCGGCAGCGCTGCCCGCAGCGCTTTGTGCGTTCCCGGCTCGACGGAATCGACAAGCTGAATGGTGTTCACTCGAGTCCGGTGCTGCTGTTCGATGATCGGGTCGGGCGTTGTCTCCGAGGTCAGCAGGAACGTCGCGATCCCCGGCGGAACATGCGGCACGATCGAGGCAATCAGCTCCTCGTCGATTGGTCCCGGGCCGCTCGGCATCCTTGAAACGAAGCCGAGCGCGCTTGCGCCGCTTCGTATTGCGAGCCAGGCTTCCTCGACACTCGCAATGCAGCAGATCTTTACGCGGGTGATGCCTCGCGATTGATCGTCACGCCAGTAGCTCATGCAGGCAAGTTCATCGCCCGGTCGACTTTGTCAACGGCGCTTGCGTGTGAGTGCATCCGGGTCAGCTTTCGTCGCATGAAGCTGCCAACCGGTGCAGGCCTGCCCGCTTGAGAAAGCGATGCGTGCTTGGAATTTCTGCGTTCTACCACGACAGTGCCGCCGCAATTCTGCTTGACGGCGGTATTGTTGCTGCCGCACAGGAGGAGCGGTTTACCCGAAAGAAGGGCGACGATTCATTTCCGCGACTGGCCGTCGATTATTGCCTACGCCAGGCGAATGCCACCCTCGACGATGT
>DASROK010000161.1:0-5544 GCA_035646915.1 Gemmatimonadaceae bacterium | reverse complement strand
GCTCTAGGTCTGTGTCGAGAAGAATGATCGGTGTTCTTCCCGCCATGAGTCGTGACGCTCTGATGTGAACATCGCGGCCGAAAGTCTTTACGATTGCGAGAAATGGTTCGTCGTTCGCTGACTTGATCGGGGTGATGGGTGTTCGATCGGGATCGAAGTTGACGTCCGAGTCTTCCTGCCATCCGTCTAGGCGGATCTGCTGATCGAAGTATCCTGCTCTGTAGAGAATTCCGACGCCAACCAGTGGAATACCAAGGTCGGATGCTGCTTTGCAGTGGTCGCCGGCGAGTACGCCCAAGCCCCCACTATATATAGGTACTGAGCTGTGGAGCCCGAATTCGGCGCAGAAGTAAGCAACCGTGCGGTTCCGCAGGTCTTCGTGTTCCGTGCTGAACCAGGTATGGTCGAACGAGGCTTCGGACTCGAGCCATCGCATGACGCTGTCGTATTGCTCGAGAAAGCCTTTGTCGTTTGAGAGTCTGACGAGAGTTGCGGGATCAATCTCTCTCAGCAGCTCGACGGGATTGTGTCGGACGAGATGCCAGAGGTTTGCGTCTATCGATCGGAAGAGGGCGCGGGCTTCGCGGTTCCAGCTCCAGCCGAGGTTGTTGGCGAGGTCGGCTAGTCCTTTGATTCGGTCGGGCGTTGCGGGGGGATTCTTTGCGGGCATTAATCTCGGGAATTTAGCAGGGCGGGTTGGGGAATGATGATGGTAAGCACTGGCGTGGAATTTAGGTTGCTCGCGATGCCGCTGATTCCTCTGTCACATCTTGGGCGTGAGGCCGAGCCTGAGCGGAGGTTTCGTCTTATGGTGACAATGTCTTGCGGCGTCCGATCGCCGGGGCGAGCGGCGAGTGCCAGTTGTATTGTCGCCTTCGGAGATTCGTTCGGTCCTCGGGTACCTCGGGTCACCGGAAGGGCTTGTCGTTTCTCTCTTATATGGTAGCGGACTTCGGATGCTCGAGTGTGTTTCGCTGCGAGACAAGGATGTCGATTTAGAGCGCCGCGAGATAACTATTCGAGGAGGGAAGGGCGGCAAGGATCGACGTGCGCCTTTGGCTGTGTCAGCTATTCCAGACGTGAGGCGATATCTGCGGTCAACTTACAGATTATGGAATCAGGATCGGTCTCGCCGCACACGCGCGTGACCGGGATCGAGGGCGCGTTGGCGCTGAAGATGCCGAACGCGGACCGCGAATGGCCCTGGTTTTTCCTGTTCCCCGCAGCGAGAACCTTTATTGATTCTTCAGGAGTCAGGCGCCGGCACCATTTGCATGTGACGCAGGTACAGCGTGCGGTTCGCAAAGCGTGCGCTGACGCGAAGCTTATGAAACGAGTGACGTGCCACTCATTTCGCCATTCGTTCGCGACCACCACTCTCGAGAGTGGCGCAGACATTCGTACGATTCAGGAGCTGCTTGGGCATTCGGATGTAAGGACTACGATGGTGTACACGCATGTACTGAATCGTGGTGGTCTTGGTGTAAAGAGTCCGGCCGATGCGTTGTGATGTTGGGGTTTTGACTACGAGCGAGGGCGTCTATTTGACCGGCGGTGTGCGGGTATGCTCTTCTTCGCGATGCTCTGAAAAATTTTAGAGGTCGACGGAATTAGGCAGCAAATCCTCGCAGCCTAATCTGCGGCCGACGATTTTGCCCGCTCGCAAACTAAAGGCATTTCAATACTTAGCCGAATCCGCCGCGATTCGCGCGGTATTAGGCAGCGAAGAAAGTTGCATTTGCATTCTGCTTGCTGCATAACATGTCTATCTAATTGGCGTTAGGGCGACATTCAAACGTGTCATTCTCACGGTGGGTCATTATGCTAAAGGTTCTCTGCATGTTCGTCCTCGTGAGTCCGTGGATCTCTGTTCAATCACAATCTCGTCAGTCTCCAGTAGTGCGCATTGGTGCAGGCGCTATCGATTCAGCTTTTAGATCCATCGCACTAACTCCCGGTGAGTTTGCAAGGGAGCTTAATGCAGGAGATAAAGGCTCATACCAATTCGTTGTTCTGTCCCGCTCTGCAACAGGCCCCGCCGAGTTACATGACGACTGGACGGATATAATTTTCGTACAGAACGGCCGCGCCATTTTGCAGACCGGTTTGAGCTTGGTTGAGAAAAAGTCTGCAGAAAAAGGGGAGTGGAGAGGTACGGCAATCGCCAACGCTGCGAACGAGTCCGCGCACGCAGGCGACGTGCTGATTATCCCTGCCGGAATTGCCCATCAATGGCAACCTCAAGGCGAGAAGCCCTTCTCGTATATCATTTTGAAATTGCGTCTTGCGAGGGAGCGCCCTAACACTCGCTGATGCTGACAAGCGATCTATTGTGTGCTCGCTTCACTCGCTCTTATTTAATTCGCTTGCAGCATAGCTTGAGGCGTTAGGCTTCACTCCCTGAATCGTGAATCGAGTCGACCGTATCGACGCTCTCGTCGCGGCTTCCAAGGGTGTCTTTGGCGCCCTGCCCATTGTAGGGCCGCTATTAGCCGAAGCAATTGGCGTTTTTATTCCGAATCAACGAATCGATCGTCTCGAAGCTTTCCTTTTGGAGATCGAGAAGCGCTTTGTACCAGTCGAGCAGGCGACGGTCGAAGCCGCGTTCAAGGATCCAGAGTTTATCGATATCCTTGAGGATAGTTTCGTCCAAGCGGCTAAGTCTCTCTCGCAAGAGCGGCGGGAGTACATCGCATCCCTTGTCGCCAACAGCCTCTCAGAAGAGGAGCTATATCGTATCGAACAAAAACGATTGCTTGCCCTGCTAGGCGATCTAAACGATGTGGAGATCTTGATCCTTCGCGCGAAGGGCGAGTTGTTTTTGGGAAAGCGACAAGAATTTGAGATGCAACATCCGGAAACGGCGCGGCCGCTGATTCCCTATAGTGCGCCCGAGACCGAGAGGAATCGTCAGGCATTGTACGACTCGTACGTGAATCACCTAATTGAACTCGGCCTAATCAAACCAAGGTACAGCAAGCCTTGGCGGGGCCAAGATCATAAATTCGACTATACGACTGGCACTCTTGAGGCGTCAGGCTACCAAGTCACTCAGCTCGGGACTCTCTTGCTTCGGCTGATCGGTTTAAGCTCTCAGCGTGAAGCCTAACACTCGCTGAAGCTGACAAGCGATCTAATGAATTGCGCTCGCTTCGCTCGCGCTCTTATTGCGTTCGCTTGCAGCTTTCTGTGAAGCGAAGCCCCACGTCAAGTGAGAATTTCACTTGACGTTTTGTTTCTAACATCAGTTGTACCGCGTCCTTCGAGTTGCTGCTCAGCCTTCTGTTCGCGCTCTTACATGAGGCACATTGTCCCCGGCGCATTTGGGTGGTGCGATAGAGCGGTCGGCGCCAACTAGCTATCGGCTCTCTATTGCGGCCATAAGCTGCAACGCGCTCGCCGCTCTGTTATCCAGTCACCTCGAAGTCGTACGGGTCGTGCATTTCGATCAACCTGCCTTCAAGATCTGCCGAGGCATTCTGAGTTTCGTTGCATCGTACGGAGTGTTGTCTCTCCACATCGCGTAAAGAATTCCGGCGAGCCGACGAGCTAGAGCAACTACTGCGATCCGCTTTCCGCGACGATCCGCAATAAGAAGAGCCCAGGATCTTAATGCTCGAGTCTCCTCGCTCTTCGATCTGATGATCCGCCACGCTGCTTCAACAAGTAAATAGCGCACACGTGAGTTGCCGCTCTTCGTGATTCTGCCGATACGCCGCTTCTCACCAGAGCTCCTCTCCCGGCACCAGTCCCAGGAAAGCCTCGAACTGACTCGCTGAATCGAACCGGTTGATGTCATCAACAGTCGAAACGACCGCGCTTGCGGTTATCGGTCCGATCGCAGGCGCTGTTGTCAGAAGAGCAACTTCCGGGTCGCTCTTTGTGAGTGATGCTATGCGCTTGTCAGCTGCCTCGATCTGCTCGTTGATCGGTGCGAGCACCCGAAACAGTGGCAGCAACTCAGCTGCAAGTGCATCGGAGAGATCGAGCTCAGAGATTCGCTTCGCAACCTTCTCTGACTCGCTTCCCTGAACTCTCAGTCCATCTCGTCTGACGAGCGCCTTCGCCAAAGCGATGTAGCGAGTCCTGGTCCTGATCAACGCTTCTCTAACCGCGAGCTCAGCTCGCACATGCCGGCGCTCAGCTGAGACCCTATGTGCTTTCCGGTACGCACCGAGTCGCAATGCATCTGCAAGAGTGCGAGCGTCGCGCTTGTCTGTCTTTACCCGGCGAGAGCGTGATGCATACATCGGTGCGTAGTTGGGATCGGCAACAATCACCTCATGGCCCATACTCTCCAGGTGCTGAGCTACCCACTCACTCTCTGTCGATGCTTCAATCAAGATCCGCGCTCTTTCGCAATTACCCAGCACAGCGGTGAATCTCTCGCGACTCGTAACGATCCTCCGCTCTACGATTGAGCCATCATCAGCGACGATGCAGAGCTGACTCTCGCGCTTGTGAAGATCGAGCCCTATTGTATTCATGGCGGCTGGCCTCCCGGTTAGTTGTGCCTCGTAGCAACACGATGAGCACGTCCAATGTGTGGGGCGAACTTTGCCACCACGTCGCCGCGGAGGTCCAGTCGCTTCATACCAACTAGCTCAAGGCGTTAGGGCGAGCTGCCGGAAAATTTTATCGCAGTCGCGCTCACTCGTCGTTAATATCTCGAATTACCCAAATAGTGAGGTTCCGTGAAAACCAGTCTCTGCTGCGCGCTGGTTGTCCTTGCGGCCGGAGCCGCGAGCGCCCAGAACCGACCCGTTACTGCGGAAGTCGCAAATGTCTATCCTGCCGCGGAAGCTCTTTACATCAAGCTGCACCAGGCGCCCGAACTGTCCCTCCACGAAAACCAGACGGCAGCTACTCTTGCCAGTGAGCTGAAACCGCTCGGTTACGAAGTGACGACGAGTGTGGGTGGCACGGGCGTCGTCGCGGTCTTGAAGAATGGCGTCGGCCCAATCGTCATGCTGCGCACGGAGCTGGATGCGCTGCCGGTCACGGAAGCGACCGCCCTGCCGTTCGCGAGCAAGGTACGCGTGAAGGACGAGAGCGGCGCGGAGGTCGGTGTCATGCACGCCTGTGGCCATGACGCTCATATGGCGGCATGGGTTGCTACCGCTCGCATCATGGCGAAAACACGCGCGCAGTGGCACGGCACACTGGTTCTGATCGGCCAGCCGGCCGAAGAAATCGGCTCGGGCGCGAAGGCCATGCTCGACGATGGCCTCTTCACGAAATTCCCGAAACCCGATTACGCCATCGCGGTACACGACGACGCGCGCCTGCCTGCCGGTATCATCGCATACCATGCCGGGCCAACGATGAGCAATTCCGATCGTATTACTATCAAGCTGTACGGCCGCGGCGGCCATGGCGCCCGTCCTGAAACGACAATCGATCCTGTCGTGATCGCGGCCCGCACCGTGCTGTCGCTGCAGACCATCGTCGCTCGCGAGATTTCGCCGTTCGATCCCGCTGTCGTCACGGTTGGCATGATTCACGGCGGCACGCGATAGAATGTGATTCCGGACGACGTAGAGC
>DASROK010000160.1:0-14907 GCA_035646915.1 Gemmatimonadaceae bacterium | reverse complement strand
CAAAAAAAGCAGTTGTGGTTGCTTCCCCGACTTCCCATTCTTCCTCGTCTTCCTGCAAAACCCGTAGTGGACGGTCTGATACCTTCCTGGAGAAAATCGCCAGCTAACTGTTAAGTGCGCTGGCGTACGCCTCGGCATCATCTCCAACAATGAGATGAACACGGTTGTCGGCGACGCGCATCACGCTGACTCCAAGTGACTGAAGCGCGCGCTCATCGACAGCTGACGGATTCCTGAGCTTTACTCTCAAACGAGTAAGTGCAGCAGCATCGACTTCAATCATGTTGCTGCGGCCGCCTACTGCCTGCGCTATCTGGTCTGCTCGGGCAACCTGTGTCCTGCTCACAGCGACTGTCGGAATACTCACGACTGCTCTGCCATTACCGGATGTCAGTGCGGGCGCAGCACCGAGCGATTGAAGGTATTCCTCCATGTCAGTTTTGAGATTCTCGGATCTCGTACCGAAGATTGCCTGCAATCCGCTTCCAACTTTCATCACGCCTGCGGCGCCGAGTTTCTTGAGCTCATCAGCATTTGCGGCGTTGATGTCGTGCAGATCGACACGCAGGCGGGTGATGCACGCATCGAGGCTCCGGATGTTCTGCGCGCCGCCGAAGGCAGCGACGAGTCCCGCCGCCATCGATCCATTCGATACTGCGCTGGCGGTTGGATCCTTCGAGGCGTCTTCATCCTCACGGCCAGGAGTCTTGAGATTGAACTTCGTTATCATCGTGTAGAACAGCGCGTAGTACATCGCCGCCCACAATGGGCCGAGCCAGAGGAACCACAGTCCGCGCTGCGAGTGCGGGAAAAGCACTATGTAGTCGATCAATCCGTGTGAGAATGTCGTACCGTGCTTGATGCCAAGCTCAATGCACACGAAATACGCGGCGCCTGCGAGCAGCGCGTGAACGCCGTAAAGAATTGGCGCAACGAAGAGAAACGCGAACTCGATCGGCTCTGTAATTCCGGTGAGAAATGACGTGAGCGCGGCAGAGATCATGATGCCGCCAATACGCGCGCGATTCTCCGGCTTGGCTGTGCGCCAGATCGCGATTGCCGCAGCGGGCAATCCCCACATCTTGAAGAGATATCCGCCAGCGAGATTGCCCGCTGTTGGATCGCCTGCTACGAAGCGGTTGATCTCACCACGAATTACCTGATGCGTTGTGGGATCGACGAACTGTCCCACTTCGAAGAAGAACGGGACGTTCCAGATGTGATGGAGTCCAAATGGAATCAATGCTCTCTCGACAACACCATAAAGAGCAAACGCCGCTGCCGGATTTCCTGACGCTGCCCAGCGCGAGAAGCGATTGATCATGTCGCCAATCGGCGGCCATACGAGACTGAGAATGATTCCCGTGAGGATCGCCGCGCCAGCAGTAAGAATTGGAACCGACCTCTTTCCTGCAAAGAATCCGAGGTACGGTGGCAGTTGTATCCGGTAATACCGGTTGAACAGGATTGCTGCGATCGAGCCGATCAGAATTCCGCCGAATACTCCGGTATTGATCGTCGGGATTCCCATTATGGGCGCCGCTTCGTGGCCAAGCAGCGGTGCCATGACTCCCATTGTTGCGAGCATCACGGCGTAGCCGACAACCGCAGCGAGCGATGCAACTCCATCGTTGTTCGCGAGGCCGAGCGCGACACCGATCGCGAAGATCAGCGCGAGATTTCCGAAAACCGCTCCGCCCGCCTGCGCCATCACGGTCGAAACCGCTTCCGGCAGCCATGTGAACTTTGCGCTGCCGACTCCCAGCAGAATGCCTGCAACCGGGAGGACGGAGACCGGCAGCATCAGTGACTTGCCGATCTTCTGCAGCGACGAGAAAGCGCCTTTGAATCCGCTCATCGTGAATCTCCGTGTCGGCGTGCGACGATCGCGCGCACTTCAGTGCCGTCCGCTGCGCGCAATGCTTCTTCGGCTGTCTCCCTGCAATCGGCGAGTGAAAGAGTTCTCACTCTTGCCTTTGTCGATGCCACCGCGGGGACACTCACGCTGAGCTCCTGGATGCCGAGCCCGATGAGGACGGGTACCGCAACAGGGTCTCCCGCAAGCGCGCCGCACAGTCCAACCCATTTTCCGTGTTTGCCTGCGCCTTTGACTGTAAGATCCACAAGCTTGAGAACGGCGGGATGCAGCGCGTCGAGCTGCTTTGCGAGACGCGGATTGGTGCGATCCATCGCGAGGGTGTACTGCGTCAGATCATTGGTTCCAATCGAGAAGAAATCACATTCCTCGGCAAAGCGTTCAGCGAGGAGCGCAGCGGATGCAGTCTCGACCATGATTCCCGTCTGGATATCCGGGGCCTGCAGCGCGTGCTGCTCTTCCTTCACCATCGCCACTGCGTCCTGCCACTCCTGAAGCGTGGTTATCATGGGGAACATGATCGCGATCTTTCCATGTTCTGCCGATCGCAGGACAGCCCGAATCTGAGTTCGCAGGATTTCCGGATGATCGTACATCAATCGAATGCCGCGCTCGCCAAGAAACGGATTGGCCTCCTTGGCGATCGGCATATATGACAGCGGTTTGTCTCCGCCAACATCGAGCGTGCGGATGATGAGAATGCGATCCGGCCCCAGAGCCTTTGCAATCTTCGAATAGACGCGAGTCTGTTCGTCTTCATCCGGCGCGGTGCGGCGGTCGAGGAAAAGAAACTCGCTGCGCAGAAGTCCTACACCTTCACCTCCTGCCTGTACGACTTTATCTCCTTCGCCTTCGTCGCCGACATTGGCAACCACCTCGATGCGGTGTCCGTCGCGCGTCGTTGCCGGTTGAGTTGCGACGGCATTCTCCTGGGCTTTGCGCGCCGCGGCCACCTGCTGCCGTCTCTTCACTTCCTCGACTGCTGCTGCAGGCGGATCGAGCTGAAGTATTCCCGAATCTCCGTCGAGTATCACACGCGATCCCGGAGCAATATCGAGCGCAGCGGGATTGATTCCAGCTACAGCGGGAATTCCAAGTCCGCGCGCCAGAATTGCGACATGCGATGTCGCGCTTCCCATCGTAGTGCAGAATCCGCGAACATTTGCGGGATTGAGTGACGCAGCTTCAGATGGAGCGAGATCTTCCGCAATGATGATCGAATCAGCGGGAATCAGCGGGGCCGAATCGTCGTCGCCGATCAGAAGGTGCAGCACGCGACGACCGACATCCTTCATGTCAGCTGCACGTCCGGCAAGAAGGGGATTTGTCAAAGCGAGCAGCCGATTGGCTTGAGCAGTAACTGCCGAACGCCATGCGTACGCTGCGCTTGCTCCATTCCGAATCTGCTTTGCTGCTTCATCCAGGACTTCCGGGTCCTCGAGCAGCTCCTGGTGCGCACTGAAAATTGCAGCGCGATCGAGATCTGCTTCTTCGGCCATCCTGGTGCGAAGTGTCTCGAGCTGCAGGTGCGCGGATGCAATTGCCGAGTCGAGATCGCGGCGCTCCTGATTGGGATCGGCAGCGCGTTCTTCGATGACCGCGTCCTGATGCCGGAGCTGATATACCTGGCCGATTGCAACACCCGGTGATGCTCCAATACCGCGCATCCACTTTCCCGACACATCCACAGTGAGAACCCTGTCGGTAAATGTGTCAGCAAGCGATGGATGTTCCTGATCGACGCCAAGGCCGTGCCGCAGGGTATTCTCGATCTCGGCGACTGCTTCGGCTGCGCTCTCTCCGCGCGCAGTGACTGTGATTGTGTCGCCGCCGCCGACTTCGAGAGCCATGATCGACACGACACTGCGCGCATTTGCTTCGCGTCCGTCCTTCACAAGCCGAACGTCAGCCGCAAATCTTCGAGCCGCTGCAGCAACCAGAGCGGCGGGGCGGGCGTGAAGACCGGTTTCATTTCCCACGACGACGTGGCGCGTGTGAACGAAATCGCTCTGCGCCGCCGCTCTGAATTCAGCAGTCGTCTTGAGGCGAACCTCCATCAAAACATCAGCGCCGGCTTTTACGTTGCCGGCGCGCGCCTCGATCGATGCAATGTTGTCAGTGTTCGCTACGACGATCTCGGTAAGCAGGCTCCGTGCACGAGTTGCGATCAGATCTGCATCGAAGCTGATCAGCTTGTCGCCGAGCTTGACGCTGTCGCCAGCGTTCACGTGCGCAGTAAATCCTTCGCCTTTCAGCTCGATTGTGTCGAGACCGATGTGCATTACTATCTCGATGCCGTCAGCATCGAGAGTGAGCGCGTGTTTCGCCCGATGCACCTGGATCACTTTCGCATCGCACGGGGCGAGAAGCTCCTGGCTTGTCGGATCGATCGAAACGCCGTCGCCAACAAGACGCTCGGCGAAAACGGGGTCCGGCACATTGTCCAGCGATACGATTACGCCGGAAACCGGCGCCATCAGAGTGAGCTGCCCGCTCGGCATCTTTACTTTACCTGGTGAATGCGAACTGCCTGTCCACCCCCCGGTGCCATCCTTATCGAGAGATGCGAGGCAGAAGTTACAGTGCGCTTCGAGATGGTGATCGGCAGCGGGTTAGTCATGAAGCTTGCGCCCGGTCCATCAGCATAGACTTCGGCGACATAGGATTTTCCCGGCGTGAGGAAGCTCAAAGGAATGTCGAATGTACGGGCTTCCTCATCAGTGATCGCTCCGATGAACCAGTCGGGCGAGCTGCGCTGCTGCCGAGCGACGACAACATAGTCGCCGATTTTTCCCTGCAACACTTTCGTCTGCTCCCAGTTCACTGCCACATCGCGAATGAACTGGAACGCAGGCTGATTCGCATAGTTCTCGATTTCATCTGCAGCCATCTGCACGGGTGACCATAGAACGACATACAGCGCGAGCTGCTTTGCAAGCGTAGTTCGAGGATGCGCATCGCTCGGGCCGCGCGGCTTTCCGGTTGGACGCTTGATGAGAATGTCGAATATGCCCGGAGTGAAATCCATCGGGCCGGTAAGCATTCGAGTGAAGAAAAGAATTGTCTCGTGCTCGGGCGGGTTTCCGCCGTCTCCGCTCCATGCGTTGTATTCCTGACCGCGTGCGCCTTCGCGCGACATCATATTCGGATAAGTGCGGCGCTCGCCGGTATCGTGAATCGGCTCGTGCACGACCATGCCGATGTGATACTTGGCAGCCATGTCGAGCACGTGACGATGGTGACGCACTGCCCGCTGCGAGTAATGCGAATCTCCACCGCTCAGAGTATCGGTTACATAACCTGATTTGATCGCATCGAGACCGAGCTTGTTGTACATGCTGAACGCGTCGTCCATCTGCTTCTCGTAATTCTCGATTCCGCCCGAGGTCTCATTGTGAACGATGATGCGAACGCCTTTTGACTTGGCATATGCAGCGAGCCCGGGCAGATCATAGTCCGGATATGATTTCGTGAACGAGAATGCGTCGCGGTTGTTGATCCAGTTTCCGTCCCAGCCGACGTTCCATCCCTCGACGAGAACTCCGCCAAGCCCATTGGCGGCAGCAAAATCGATGTAGCGTTTGGTGTTCGCCGTCGTTGCGCCGTGAATCGGACCTGAATTCCACGTCCTGGTATTGATGTGCATGCTCCACCAGATTCCGACGTACTTCATCGGCTTGACCCATGAAACGTCGCCGAGCTTGTTCGGTGGATTGAGATTGAGTCCAAGGACGGAAGGGGCGAGATCGGTGACGCGATCTGCGACCTGAATCGTGCGCCACGGAGTGATGAGCGGCGTTTTCGCCCGGACCTTTACTCCGTCGTGCATTGGAGCCAGTGCAGCGGTAAGCGTTCTCGACTCGAGGCCGTAGCCGGCGAGGAACATTCTTGGATAGTCCACGAGATTTGCTTCGTGAATGACCATGAACGTCTTTCCGTCGCGACCCTCGAGAGTGATCGGAGTCTGAACGCTGTCGAGTCGCGAGACCGGTGACTCGGACCAGAGCATCTCGGAGCGGTCGAGTCGGGGATGATCGGAAGGAATCCACCATGCCTTTGGATTCATGGCAAAGTTGAATTCGGTCAGCTCGTCCTGGATGACGATGTCGTTGAGCCCATCCTGAGCTGGGATCTCGTAGCGGAAGCCGATTCCATCGTCGAACGCACGCGCGACCACGTCGAACTTGCGGGAGCGGCCGCCGGTTTCCTGAACCGACCAGCGCATCTCGTTGTAATGATTGCGAACACGCGCGACTTCGCCCCACGGCTGCGTCCACGTTTCATCGAAGCTCGACTTCGATGTGTTGACGATGCGAAGGCTGTCACGCAAAGCGGGCGCACCGCGGAACGCAAACCCAAGCCGCGAGGGAAGGAAAAGATTCTTTCCGTCGCGCTGCAGAGTCCAGAACAATCCGCCATCCTGAACGACGACGTTCACCACGTTGCGGCCGTCAGGAGACGCGACCTGCGCGTTGGCAAAGAATGGCGCGGATACGAACAGGCTCGCGCAGACGGTGCGGTGAATCCACTTCTGCATGTTTTTTCTCCAGTGCTGCATGGTCAATCTCTTTTCGAGATCTCGATTATGTGAACCGTAAGTGCATCAAGGGAGGGGACGGGTATCCAGCCAGAGATGCTGCCCGTGTCGGTAACACGGAAAGTTGTGTTTCCACTGCCACCCATTAATGATCGGGCTGAATATGTGCCTGCCGGAAGAGCGTTCCTGTCCGAGCTGAGCTGAATGTTGCCCGTCCGCGATGTGCCGAGGTTGGCCACGACAACGACGTTGCGGCTGCCTTTCCGACGAAGGTATGCGGCAACGGCGTCGTTACCTGTATTGAGAGGCAGAAAATCGCCCGACCCGAGTGCAGGGTTGGCAGAACGCAGGTGGATCAGCGTTCTATAATGATTGAGCAGTGACTGCCGATCGTTGTCCTGAGCTTCGACATTTGCCGTCAGCGAGTCGGGTTGAAGCGGCTCCCATGCCATTCCCGTTGTGAATCCCGCGGAGCGCGTTTTTTTCCAGTGCATCGGAGTGCGAAGCCGCGGATCAGGCTTGGATCCCGTCATCCCGATCTCCTCCCCGTAATAAATGAAAGGAAATCCGGGAAGCGTGAGCAGAAGCGAAGCGGCAACTCTGGCGCGCGCAAAGTCGCCCTTCAGCTCGGTCATTGTCCGTGTCTGATCGTGATTCCTGAGGAAAGGCGACCAGCGTCCCGGTGGAAAAGTTTTCTGCGAGTATGCGAGCGCAGGCATCAGCTTCGCCGCAGATCCCGTGCGAACCGCATCGATCAGCAGGTTTGCAATCGGAAAGGTGAAATAAGAATCGAGCTGATCGGGATAGTATCTGAGAATTGTTTCGGGCGAGTCGTAAGTGACTTCGCCGACCGTGAAAGCATTCGGGGAGATCCGCTTGACCTGCGCCTCGAAGTCGCGGAGCCACGGATTGTTTCCCGAAGCATTCATGACAGTATCCGGAGCTTCGATGAAGTGCGCGGCTGCGTCGAGACGAAATCCGTCGACGCCCATGTCCTTGAGCCAGTACCTCGAGATTTTTTGAACTTCGGCTTTCACCTGCGGATTGAGCAGGTTCAGGTCAGGCATCCCGCTCCAGAAAAGACCGTAGTAGTACTCGTCTCTATATGGATTGCGATGCCAGACCGGCGCTTCCCAACCTTTTGCTTTTTTCTGCACTGGTGACCAGAGATACCAGCTGCGATAAGGCGATGCTGAGTCCATCAGCGCTGACTGAAAGTACGGGTGCTCTGACGAGGTGTGGTTGAGGACAAGATCGACGAGAACTCGTATCCCGCGACGGTGTGCCTCGGCCATGAAGCGCTTGAAATCCGCAGTGGTCCCGTAGTCGCGGTTAACCTCGTAGTAGTTCGTTACATCGTAACCGTGATAGCTCGGCGACTGAGCGATCGGCATGAGCCATATGCAGTTCGCTCCAAGTCTGGTGACGTAATCGAGCTTTCGGGTGAGCCCGTTCAGGTCTCCGACGCCATCGCCGTCGGAGTCGAAGAAAGATCTTACAAAGATCTCGTAGCACACACCGCCGCGGGCCCAGTCAGTGTTCGACCGGGAAGATCGAGCCTGAGCTTCGACTGCCGCGGTGCTGCCCAGAATCATGTAGATGCAAGCCGCTGCTGCACTTATGACGCGAAGTCTGTCGATGCGCATGAGTCTGGAGGCTGTAGGCCAGGATATTGTAACCGTTTACATAAATTGTTGCTTGATTAATAACGTGGTCAGGGCCACATTGGCGCGCTAGAAATCCCTCTTAGGCAAGAATCGATTGTCCTCTCAGGACATCCCCACTCTCGAGGGCTCAACACAATGGCAGTAGCACGTAAGTTCTCGATCTGGACGATTGCGGCGGTTGCGATCCTCCTGACCGCGTATACGCGTGTCAGCGCGCAGGGTCAGACCGGCACAATCTCCGGAGTAGTAGTCGACTCGGCCAGCAGGCAGCCGCTGGCTGGAGTCTCGATCATTGTTGGAGACGTTCGCACGCGAACCTCGCCTGACGGCGGATTCACGATGACCGGAATCACTGCGGGAGATCGCACTATTCGCGCGATCTTCATCGGATATGCTGCAACAACGCGGACGATCAATGTCGCAACAGGTGCCACCGCGCGGATCACGATCGAGATGGCAGCCCGTGCAGTCGCTCTCTCCGAGATGGTCGTAACAGGATACGGCCAGCAGAGAGCAGCGAGTCTCACAGGTTCAGTTCAAAGCGTGAGCTCGGATGAGTTCAATGCCGGACGAGTTGTGAGTCCCGAGCAGCTGATCGCAGGTAAAGTCCCCGGCGTTCAAATCGTCGATACCGGCGAGCCCGGCGGTGGAATCTCGATTCGCATTCGCGGCGGCAGCTCGGTGACATCGAGCAATGAGCCGCTGTTTGTGGTCGACGGAGTTCCGCTCGTTGTTGGCGGTGGACTCTCCGCCGGTCGTAATCCGCTCAACTTCCTGAATCCGAGCGACATCGAGAACATCACCGTACTCAAGGATGCCTCGGCAACGGCGATCTTCGGATCGCGCGGAGCCAATGGCGTTGTGATGATCGAGACCAAGCGCGGGAAACAGGGATCGCACATGACGTACACCGGCTCGGTCTCGAGCTCGCAGGTTGTGAAGACCGCGGACATTCTGAGCGTCGACCAGTTCCGGGCAGCCATTACGGCGAACGCGCCAGAGAATGTCTCGAAGCTCGGCAACACGAGTACTGACTGGACGGATCTCATCGAGCAGTCAGCGATCGGACAGGAGCACAACCTTGCGTTCTCTGGTGGAGCAGGAACCGGCCGATATCGCATCTCCGCGGGATATCTCGATCAGAAGGGAGTGATCGAGGCATCGAAGACGCGCAGAATGTCCGGTGCGGTCAATTACGACCAGAACCTGTTCAGGGACAGACTCAGCATTCGCGCAAATCTCAAAGGCTCGCGCACGGATGACCGGTTTACACCAGGCGGCGTTGTCGGATCAGCGTACGCATTCGCGCCAACGCAGCCGGTGACCGATCCGACAGGGGCCAACGGTGGATTCTACGAGTGGGTCGATCCGCTCAGCCCGACAAACCCTGTCGCGCTGCTCGCGCTGAACTCGGACAAGGGCCGCACGGATCGCAGCGTTGGAGACATCGAGGCGAAGTATCAGATACCGGCCATTCAGGATCTGTTTGCGACTCTCCGTCTTGGCTACGATGTGATCGACGTCGAGCGCAATCTCTTCTCACCTGGTTCCCTCAGGCCAGCCGCTCAGGCTAGAATCGAGAAGAGAAACAACTCTTTCTCCAGCCCGCTCCTCGACGCGTTTCTGAATTATGCGCGGCCATTGGGCGGCAGCAATTCCAATCTCGACCTGACTGCAGGCTATTCGTGGCAGCAGACCCACGCTGACAATGCGTCATTCGTCGCCAGTGGACTGGCGTCCGATCTTCTCGGACCTAATGGCGTTCCAACAGCGAACAAGACGGAAACCTTCCTCGATATTCAGGAAAGCAAGCTGGCGTCATTCTTTGCGCGAATGAACTACAGCATGAACGACACGTACTTCCTCACTCTCGCGGTGAGAAAGGACGGCTCGTCGCGATTCGGCGAGAACCATCAGTGGGGAACATTCCCATCTGCTGCAGTCGCCTGGCGTCTCGGCAATCGTGCAGTGCTCGACGCGGTGCCGGGGTTGAGCGAGCTCAAGTTCAGAGCATCATGGGGACAGAACGGCAACCAGGAATTCGGCAACTACCGCGCGTTCTCCGATTACGTGATTGGCGACGCATTCTCGCAGGCGCAATTCGGGAATACATACGTCCCAACCATCCGGCCGAGTGCGGCGGATCCCGGGATCAAGTGGGAGCAGACGTCGTCGACGAATCTTGGATTCGACTACGGCTTCCTGCAGAATCGCGTGAACGGGTCCATCGATTACTACTGGAAGAAAACCGACGACCTCATCTTCAACGTACCCGTAGCAGCGGGAACGAATCTGTCGAACTTCGTGACAACGAACATCGGCAGCCTGAAGAACCAGGGACTCGAGCTCAACCTGAATGCGCAGGTTCTGCAGGCAGGAAAGAACGGGCTCAACTGGAACACCAACTGGAACGCGTCGACCAACACCAACAAGCTCGTAAGAGTGAATTCAGTTGGAACAGGCGATGAGAAAATTCAGGTTGGCGGAATTCAGGGCGGCGTCGGCGTGAACATCGAGGTCCTGCAGCCGGGTCATCCGATCAACTCGTTCTTCGTGTACCGTCACAAAATGGAAAACGGTCTCCCGATCTATAAGGACACCAACAATGACGGTACGATCAACGAAAATGACCTGTACATCGACCAGAACGGTGATGGCAACATCAATCAGGATGACCGCGTTGCCTTCCACAGCCCCGCGCCGAAGTGGATTCTCGGCCACACGTCGTACGCAACGTGGCGCGATCTCGATTTTGGATTCACACTGCGCGCGAACCTCGGTAACTACGTCTACAACAACGTTGCGTCGAGCCAGGGTTTCTACAGCGCTCTAAAGGGTGCGACGCCGAACAACCTGCACGCTTCAGTTCTCAAGACGAATTTCGTGAATCCGCAGTATTTCTCGGATTATTACGTTGAGGATGCGTCGTTCCTCAGACTCGATAACCTGAGTGTTGGCTATACGCTCCATTCAGCGCGGGTTCCTGACGGCACCCGTATATTCGGAGCGGCGCAGAATCTCTTCACAATCACGAAATACAGCGGAGTCGATCCGCTTGCCGGGATCAACGGGATCGATAACAACATCTATCCGCGTGCACGCACATTCACCGCCGGCGTGACCGTCGGATTCTGAGGAAGCCATGATATACAAAACATTCCGGGCAGTCTCGGTTGCGGCGCTCCTCGTTGTGGCTTTTGGATGCACCGACGTAACGACAGAGCCCAAGAGCACCGTGACCGGTGCCAACGTTTTCAACGATCCGTCGTCGTATCGCGCATTCCTCGCGAAGATCTATGCGGGCCTCGCAGTCACGGGCCAGCAGGGACCGGCAGGCAAGGCGGACATTCAGGGAATTGACGAAGGATTCTCGCAGTACGTTCGTCTCCTGTGGCAGATGGAAGAGCTGCCGACAGATGAGGCGGTTATCGCCTGGAACGATACGGGCGTGCAGGAGCTCAACACGCAGATCTGGGGAACGTCGAACCAGTTCCTGCAGGCGATGTACTATCGAATCTTCTTCCAGGTCGCGATGGTCAACGAATTCCTTCGCGAGACCACCGACGAGAAGCTTGCTGCGCGCGGAGCAACTGATGCTTTGAAAGCGCAGGTGGCGACATATCGTGCGGAAGCGCGGTTCCTTCGTGCGCTGTCGTACTGGCATGGCATCGATCTCTTCGGAAACATTCCACTCGTAGTGGAGACCGATCCCATTGGATCGACTCCGCCTCAGCAGGCGACGCGCGCGGATCTGTTCAACTACGTCGAGAGCGAGCTCAAGGCAATTCAGAATCAGCTGCCATCATCCGGTGCAGTGGAGTATGGCCGTGCGAGCTCGGCTGCAGCGACAATGCTTCTCGCCAAGCTCTACATGAATTCGCAGGTGTATACGGGAACGCAGCGATACTCTGACGCACGTGCAGCGGTTGAGCAGGTGATTGCATCGCCGGGAATCTCACTCGATCCCAGCTACAAGCATCTTTTTCTTGCCGACAACAACACGTCGAAGGAGATCATCTTCCCGGTTCCGCAGGATGGTAAAAGGACGCAGTCGTACGGCGGCACGACGTTCATCATTCACGCGGCTGTTGGTGGTGACATGAATGCCAACGCATTCGGCGTCGACGGCGGGTGGTGGGGACTGCGCGTCAAGCCCGAGATTCCCGCCTTGTTCACGGTAGCTGACAAGCGCGGAACGTTCTTCACGCAGAACCAGACGCTTGCGATCAACAACCTGACGAATTTCCAGGAAGGTTACGCTACGGTGAAGTACCAGAACGTGACTTCGACCGGTGCGCCAGGTTCGGATTTCGGATTCATGGATACGGATTATCCGATGTTCAGACTGGGTGACGCATATCTGATGTATGCTGAGGCTGTGCTTCGTAATGGTGGTGGCACTCGTCAACAGGCGCTGTCGTACGTGAATGCGCTTAGAGAGCGTGCATGGGGAAACACCAATGGAAACATCACCGATGCGCAGCTTACACTGGGCTTTCTCAAGGATGAGCTCTCGCGTGAGCTCTTCTGGGAAGGACACCGCCGTACCGATCTCGTGCGCTTTGGTCAGTTCACTGATCAGGGAGTGTGGGCGTGGAAGGGTGGTGTCAAGGCAGGTAAGGTTACGGAGAGCTTCCGCAACCTGTATCCCCTGCCTGCGTCGGAGCTCCTTGCAAATCCGAACCTTACTCAGAATACCGGATACTAAGAACCTGTTTCTGAAAGAAGCCCCGCCGGTTTTTGCCGGCGGGGTTTTTGTTTTGATGGTGCTTTTGTTTCTGGTTCGGCTTTGTTGCATTGGTGCTGATACCTCTTTCGCATCTGGGTCGCGAGGCGGAGCCGGAGCGAAAATTCCGGTTGATGGAGCGGGTGCGTTTTGTTTTGAGGGAGCGGCGCTTGAGTAGTCGCACCGAGGAGGCGTACTGCAGCTGGATTCGCCGCTACATACTGTTTCATGGTCGACGACATCCGTCGGAGCTCGATGAGGGTGATGTCGGAAAATTTCTTTCCGATCTCGCGGTCCGTCAGCGTGTATCGGCGTCAACGCAGAATCAGGCGCTGGCAGCTTTGGTTTTTCTCTACTCGACTGTGTTGAGGAGGCCGCTAAATCGGATTGTCGACATCAGTCCGGCGAAACGTCCACAGCGATTGCCGGTCGTCCTGTCGAAGTCAGAGGTGCGGTTGATTCTCGAGAGACTGCGAGGTCGTGATCGAGTTGTGGTTTCGCTTCTCTATGGTAGCGGCCTGCGGATTCTCGAATGCGTTTCGCTTCGCGTGAAGGATGTCTGCATCGATCGGCGCGAAATCATTGTGCGAGGAGGCAAGGGAGACAAGGATCGACGTGTCGGTCTCGCAGAATCGTGCATCGACGATGTTCTGCGCATGCTTCGCGGGGCGAATCGACTGTGGAGGCAGGATGGCACTCGTCGAGTTCGCGTTACGGCAATAGACGGGGCGTTGGCGATGAAGATGCCAAACGCCGACAGGGAATGGCCGTGGTATTATCTATTTCCCGCGGCGCGAACGTTTGTCGATTCGGCGGGGGTTCGACGGCGGCATCATTTGCACGAGACGCAGGTTCAGCGTGCGGTTCGTAATGCGGTGCGAGAGGTTAGGATTGGGAAGCGCGTGACATGTCATTCGTTTCGTCACTCGTTCGCGACGCATCTTCTCGAGAGCGGCACCGATATCAGAACGATTCAGGAGCTGCTGGGTCATTCTGATCCGCGAACGACGATGATTTACACTCATGTTCTGAATCGGGGCGGGCTCGGGGTGCGAAGTCCGGCGGATGCGTTGTGATAGCGCTGTCCCGTTTAATGGTGGGCGGCGAATTGATGCATCGAGGCTGGCGCAGTGGACGGCGACACCTGCTGAGTGGAAGTCTTGTCGGCGCGACGTGGGTTGGTCTGCGGGAAGCTACGAAAAGATTTAGAGGTGGCGAGTATTAGACAGCGAAGCCTCGCAGTCTAATCCCCGCTCTAATGACCGTAACATTTGCAAGTTGTTGCACGTCACGTACTTATCAGAATCCGTGGTCAATCCGCCGATATTAGACGGCGAGGGGATTTGCATTTGCGCGCGGTTCGCTGCATAACATCTCTGTCTAATTGGCGTTAGCACGCGCAGCGAGTTCTTTGTTCATGAACACTTTACGTCTCGTGATTTTCTTGATGCTTGTCTCGGCAGCAGCGTATGGTTGCCGCTCAAGAAAGCCAATCAATGTGATGACCATGCCTGCGGTGTGCGATTCAACTCAAGCTTCGCCGGATCCGAATGAGACTGGTCCGCAACTTCCTTTAGTATCGTTATCACCTAGTCATGCAACCGTTATAGGAACAGTCGAAGAACAGGTGTCGCGACATCCAGTGCGTGGGGGAGCAATTGATCTCTTCCCCGCGGATTCGTCCAAGCGCGGGAACGGTCTGAAGTTCCATGTACCAACAGATCTTCAGGGAGGCTTTTTTCTCGACTCCATTCCTCCTGGCGAGTATGTAATCTTGGCTCGTTCGATTGGTCATCAACCAACCCGGCGATTCGTAGCTCTCAATGCTGGCAGCACCGACACAGTAAGATTTGCCGTGCGGCGTTATTGGTGTAGTGGCTACTAGATATCCTTGCGAGCGCGTGCTAACACTCGCTGATGCTGACAAGCGATCTATTGTGCGCTCGCTTTGCTCGCTCTTATTTAATTCGCTTGCAGCATAGCTTATGGCGTTAGGCAGACACCATGATTTATATGAGGCATCCTTGATCACAAGAAAAACCGTTGCGGTCGAGCTCGCTTTCTTTGGTGACGGAACAGTAGTCGAGGATCCAGAGAACTC
>DASROK010000159.1:0-7278 GCA_035646915.1 Gemmatimonadaceae bacterium | reverse complement strand
CGTCAGGATTTCGCCCGGTGATTCGAACAGTCCTGATCGGCTGGAGCGTTTTCAGGTCGAACACGGTGACTGACGAATCGCGGCCGTTGCTGGTGAATCCGCGGTTCAGTTTGTTTGCGAGAGCAACGCCGTGAACTCCCGGTGTATTCGGCAAATCACCGATGAGCGAATCCCGATCCATGTCGAACACCATCACGTGCGATCCGCGGCTCACGTACAGACGGCGCGCGTCTGCATCAGCAGTGAGATAGTCCCACCCGCCTTCTCCTCCGACTTTGAGCGTCTTCACGACCTGGTACTGATGCGGAGTCTGAGCTGCTGCCGTCACAGCGGCGAGCGAAGCTATCGCAAGAAGAAGACGAGTTTTCATGTCGGTTTGAATCCTGCACGGGAAGGAAGCTTGTATTCGCGCCCGCGAATGGCGACGAGGAGCGTTGGAACGAAATAAAGCGTGATGGGAGTCGAAAGCGCGAGACCTCCGATAACCGCAAGTGCAAGCGGTTTCTGAAGCTCGCTGCCAGCGCCGAGTCCGAGCGCGAGCGGCAAGAGTCCGAACAGGGTACAAAGTGTCGTCATCAGAATTGGACGAAGCCTGATCCGCGCAGCTTCTCTGATCGCCGGCTCGAGCGGAAGCCCGCCCTCAATCATCCGGTGCCGGGTGAAATCAAGAAGAATGATTCCATTCTTCACAATCAATCCGACAAGAAGAATCATGCCCATCATCGATGACACATTGAGCGCGGTTCCGGTAATTAGCAGCAATGCAATCGCGCCGACAAATGAGAGTGGTGCGGCTATCAGAACTACGAGCGGCTCGACGAACGACTGGAACTGAATCACCATTACCCCTACAACGCTCGCTACAGCGAGCGCGAGCACCAGCAGCAGAGATCTGAAGGCTTCACGCTGGCTCGCGTACAGACCTCCAAGCTCGACACGCACTCCAACGGGCGGTTTGTGTTTCGCAATCACTGCTTTCACGTCATTCATCACGTCGCCAAGCGCTCGATCCGAAACGTCGGACGTCATGGTGATCATCTGCTGCTGATTCTCCCGCAGCAATTCCCCGCGCGTGTCCGCCGGCGCAAAAGTAGCAAGTGATCCGAGTGCGGTCGAAATACCCGACGGGGAGACAATCGGAAGTGATGTGAGGCGCGTTGCATCATTACGAAGTGAATCAGGTGCTCTCACTCGCACTCCAATCGACCTGTCTTCGAGCCTGACCTCGCCCGCACTCACTCCAAGGAGTGCTCCGCTTACTGCCGCCCCAACCTGCTCGGGTGTCAGTCCGATCCGGTTTGCCTCTGGCTCATTGATACTCATCTGGAGCTCCGCACTTGGCTCGCTCACCCCGCTGTAGAAGTCTTCGATGCCGTCGATCTTCGTCATCTCCGGTTCGAGAGTCTCCGCATATCGCTCGAGCGCCTCGAGATCCTGGCCGAACAACTTCACTTCCACGGGGTGACCAGCTCCGGCGAGGTCGTTGATCACGTCGCTCAGAATCTGCACGAACTCGATCCTCAGCCGTGGAACGGCTGCGTTGATCTGAACGCGCACGTCATCCATCACCTCGAAGATCGAGCGTGATCTCTCGCTCACGGGCTTGAGGCGTGCGACGACATCTCCGGTGTTCTGTCCAGTCGCAAAGAGGCCGAGCTCCGCACCTGTGCGCCTCGATGTGCCAAGGATTTCCGGAGTTCTCGCCAGAATCACTTCGGCGATGTGGATCTGTCGATCTGTTTCGGTGAGAGCGGTGCCGCCCGGCGTGAAGTAGTCGAGCACGAAGGCTCCTTCGTCCATATCCGGCAGAAAGCCGCTACCAATGAGCTGATGTCCGAGATAACCGAGAACGAGCAGCGCAGCACCGGTGATCAGAACTCCTTTCACATTGGGAATAACTCGCGCCAGGGTGCGATCGTAGAATTCGGAAAGGCGGTCGATTCTCTCGCCAAATCGCGCTACCAGTCCGGCGATTCCACCGGACTTCACTGGGGCTTCCTGAGTGTCCTGCGGACGCAGATACACTTCGCTCAACAGCGGAATGATTGTGAGTGCGAGGACGAGCGATACGAGCACCGCAATCGTGAGCGTTATCGACAGCGCGGCAAAGAACTGGCCGACCACCCCCTCGAGAAGCCGAAGCGGAAGAAAAACAACGACGGTCGTGATAGTGGACGTTGTGACCGGCCATGCGAGCTCGCGAACAGCCTGGCGTACTGCGACTTCTCTGTCAGACTGAATCTTCAGGTGCCTCACGATGTTCTCTGTCACGACAACCGCGTCATCGATGACGAGACCGATGGCAATTGCCATTGCGCCCAGTGTCATCAGGTTGAAGCTCTGCCCGATGAGACTCATGATGAAGACCGTGATGGCAAGCGTCAGTGGAATTACTGAAGCGCTGATCGCCGTTATGCGCAGATGCCGGAGAAACGCGAGAAGCACCAGCACCGCGAGCGCGGCTCCGATGAGCATTGCATCACGAACCGATTTCACAGCGTCGCGAACCAGCGCCGCCTGATCGTACACCGCTTTGATTCGAACCCCGGGCGGAAGCGACGGACGAATCGACGCAGCGATGCGCGCAACACTGTCCGCAATTGCAACGGTATTGCCGCCGATCTGTCGTGTGATGTTGATGAGCGCAGCGGGCTTTCCGTCGCCTGCAACGATGCGCACGTGATCCTCCGTGCCGAGCGTCACAGTCGCGAGATCCTGTACGCGAAGCCCGCGGGATACGACAATGCCCGAAATGTCTTCTACAGTTTTCGCTTCCTGCGCAGTGACGATCAGATACTGCCTGTAGTTCTGCGGCATCCTTCCAACCGCAGCGACACTGGTGCTTTGCCGAATGGTGTTCGCCAGGTCTTCATACGTGATTCCCGCAGCGGTCAGTCTTGCAGGGTCAGCCACAACTTCGATCTCGCGGACATCGCTTCCCTGCACATCCACTCTTCCAACACCGGGAACTCTCGATATCAGCGGCTTTACCTGATAACGCGCGATATCGTAAAGCTCAGCCGCGTTGCCGCCCTCGAGGTTGTACGAGACCACCGGGAAAAGCGAAGGCGACAATCTCTCGATCTCGATATCCAGTCCCTGAGGAAGATCTGATCCAAGCTGATTGACGCGAGCCTGCGTCTGCTGAAGCGCGAACACCATGTCTGAGCGCGAACTGAACGTGACGTTGATTTCGGCTCCGCCGCGAATCGACCTCGATTGAACGCGTGTTACGCCCGGTACGATGCTGACCGCTTCTTCGATTGGCCGGGTAATCGCAAATACAACCTGTCGCGTGCCCAGCGAAGACCCCTGCACGACTATCGTGATTCGCGGAAATGAAAGCTCGGGATAGATCGCTGACGGCAGATGCAGTGCTGCCCACACTCCTCCGACAGCGAGAATTCCAATCGCAAGCGAAATGAAACGACGCTGCTCGGCAAGCAGCCGGAATACTGTTGCCCTTCTGGACATCAGCCGGTGGTTACTACCGTCGCGCCGTCTTCCAATCCGTAAGCGCCGTATGTCACAACGCGTGCGCCCACTGAGAGCCCGGATTTTATCTCGGCTGTCTTTTCATCGCGCGCGCCGACAGTGACCATTGTTGCGTGCGCAACATTTTTCGCATCGACAACGAAGACCTTGAACCGGTCGCCTTCGGGAACCAGCGCTTCCACCGGAACAGTTATCACGGACGGGCGAGTCGCAATTGCGATGTCACCGTAAACCGTCTCGCCAACTCTGAGAGGGCGCACCGCGGCGGGCACTGTGACTCGCACGGCCACATTGCGCGATGTCGAATCCACGACAGCCGCGATGTCCTGCACTGTTCCCGTTCCGAGAAGCTCTCCCGAGCGACTCTGGCCTGATCGAACCTCCACTTTATCACCGGCTCGAATCTTTCCCGCGTCGGATGGAGTCATGCCGATGACGATGTCGAGTGCTGAAGGATCTACCACCTCGACCAATGGCTGATTGCTGTCCACGCCCGCGCCCAGAGTTGCCGACACGCGCGTCACGACACCGGAGATCGGCGACCGCAATACAGAGAGCTGAGCAGTCCTGGTCGCTTCGGCGAGCTCGGCGCGTGCTGATGCAAGATCCACGGAGGCCTGCTCCGCATCCTTGCGAGGCAATATCCCCTGCTGGCTGAGTGACTTCGCGCGCTCATATCCGTGAATTGCCGCCGTCACCTTAGCCTGAGCACTCCGCCTCTGCTCGGAAAAAATGGACTGCTCGAAGACAATAAGCGGAGCGCCCGCGCGTACATGCTGACCCTCGGCAACATTGACGCGCGTAACGCGCGTAGGGCCTGGCGCGCTCAAGGTCGCGATATGTCCGGCTCGCGCCGACACCGTTCCGAGACCACCGACAGACTCGGTGAACGTCTGCGCCGATACGAGAACAGTGCGGACGTTTACTGCAGTTGGACCCTGCTCTTCTTCATCGGCTGATTTGGTGCAGCCCAGCACCGGCACCGCAATGCACAAGAGCATTCGACGCGCGAGTAGAGTCATGGCTTCGCCGTTAGTGTGAGCACTCTGTAGGTCGCATCCGCAATCCAGAGATCCGCCAGGTCGTCGACGTACTGCCGAAGGATCTCGCGTGCGCTCCGCTGCGCTTCCATCACGTTGGAAAGTGCGAATGCACCTTCGCGATAGGCCGTCACTGACATTGATGCCACGCGATTAGCGGAAGTGAGCAGCGCGCGATCACGTGTGACGCGGGAAAGACCTCTCTCCCGCTGACGCTGTATGCGCAGGAACGTCGCCGCGTACTCGATGCGCGTTGTCGCCAGCTCGGCTCGCGCGCGAGTCAGCTCGGCGTTTGCCTGCGCGATATTTCCGCGGTTGCGATTGAAAAGCGGAATGGGAAGGCTGATGCCGAACGTCGGAAGCAGCTCGTTCCCCGTTTCAGGATCCCTTGTCTCGACACCGCCCATCAGTGCAGGCGATCCAAAGAGGCTTCGCTTTTCCGCTCTCAGATTTCGTTCCGCGGAAGTAACGAGCTCGAGTGCCGATGCAACCTGAAGCGGAGTGCCGGAAGCAGCCAGAGAAGCGCTGTCAGGAATCGAGAGTGTGTCAGCAGGAGTGATGAGAGGCACTGGATCGAGAATACCCATCGCTGCCTGAAGGTCGATGATCGCCGAGGTGAGATTGACTGAATCAGCGATTGCGATGTTGTGTTCCTGGCCTGAATTGACTCGCGCAAGCTCGACCTCGAGATCGCTTGCATCGCCCGCATCGCGGCGCGCAATTGCCATCATCAGCAGTGTATCGGCAACAAGAGCATTTCTGCGTGACAGACGCGCATGTGCAGCGGCCGCCATTGCCCGAGTGTACGTCGTGTCCGCGTCGAGCGCAGCCGCTGCTCTTTCGAAATGATATCGATATCCTGCTGCGCGCACGGCGGCCGAAGCTGCACCGATGCGGGCGCTTCTCAATCCCGGAAGGTCGATCGGAAGCTCGAGAATGAAATGAAGCTTCGGAGGGGACTTGGAATACGCCGGCGAAAAGGCCGGATTCTGAATGGTTCGTGCAGCGAGAAGCGCCGCGTGAGCGACCGATGTATCAGCAGCAGCTACCGCCAGGCGCGCGCCGTGCGAAAGCGCAGACTCTATTGCCTGCGCTCTTGTAATACTCTGCTGCGATTGTAGAGCTGGCGCGACCATCAGGAATGCGACGCCAGCGAGGAGCCCCGGTTTAGGCATCAGCCGGAATTATGCACAAACTCTACCGGCTTGCACTGTCTCCCGAGTTGCCGAGCCGGTACAGAATTTCCTTGTTTCCGCGAACCATGCCGTACTGTTCCCGTGCAATTCGCTCCTGCGTCGCTGGATCGGTGAGCACGGCATGAGCTTCCCGGCGCAGTGAGTCAACTTCTCGCTCGAGCGAGTCTGTCTCCATGGTGAGCCGCTCCTTGAGCTTGCGCTGTTTCCAGAGATCGGCCGTAGAGTACTCCCCGCCCTGCAGCGCAAACGCTGCCGCGCCTATCGCAAGAATCCAGAATACCAGTCGGCCCACAGCGAATCCCTACAATCCGTAGATCGTTCCGCCGGGATATTCGGCGGTATCACCAAGCTGCTCCTCAATTCTGAGAAGCTGATTGTATTTCGCCACGCGGTCGGTCCGGCTCGCAGATCCCGTCTTGATCTGGCCGGCGCCAGTCGCCACTGCAAGATCCGCGATGAAGGTGTCTTCGGTTTCACCGGAGCGATGCGAGATGATGGACTGATACCCATTCGCGCGAGCAAGCTCGATGGCTTCCAGTGTCTCGGTTAGAGTTCCGATCTGGTTGAGCTTTATGAGAATTGCGTTGGCAACGTCCTCGGAGATTCCGCGCGCGAGCCGTTCCGTGTTGGTGACGAAAAGATCATCGCCAACGAGCTGCACGCGATCACCCAATGCTGACGTCAGCTTCGCCCATCCATCCCAGTCATCTTCGGAAAGCCCGTCTTCAATCGACACGATCGGATATTCCTCGAGCCATTTCGAATAAAGCTCGATCATTCCGTCAGCGGGGCGGGTTCCGGCGCCGCTCTTCTTGAAAGTGTAGCTGCCGTTCTTGAACAGCTCCGATGCAGCGCAATCGAGAGCGATAGCGATCTGCGTTCCCGGCGCATAGCCGGCGCTCTCGATCGCTTCAACAACCACCTTCAACGCGTCCTCATCACTGGCAAGATCGGGAGCGAAGCCTCCTTCGTCGCCAACACCGGTTGAAAGCTTTCGCTTCACGAGAACTTTCTTCAGCGCGTGAAATACTTCCGCGCCCATTCTCACCGCATCCGCAAAATTGTCCGCGCCAACCGGAACAACCATGTATTCCTGGAAGTCGACTGTGTTGGTCGCGTGCGCACCGCCGTTCAGAATGTTCATCATTGGAACGGGCAGCACTCTCGACATGGGTCCACCGAGATAGCGGTACAGCGGGAATCCCACATCATCGGCTGCCGCCCGCGCAACGGCCATCGACACAGCGAGAATTGCATTGGCACCGAGCTTTCCCTTGTTCGGTGTTCCATCGAGATCGATCAGTGTACGATCGATCGAGATCTGATCTGCAGCGAGAAGTCCGTCCAGCGCAGGTGCGATTCTTTCCTCAATGCTCTGCACTGCCATCTGCACTCCCTTCCCGCCGTATCGATCCGCGTCACCATCTCTCAGCTCGAGAGCTTCGTGCTCACCCGTCGACGCGCCGCTGGGAACCGCTGCCCGGCCGCTCGCTCCACTCGCCAGAGTTACGTCGGCTTCGACGGTGGGATTACCTCGCGAATCGATG
>DASROK010000158.1:0-3999 GCA_035646915.1 Gemmatimonadaceae bacterium | reverse complement strand
CATTCGACCTGTACAATTGTTCCGCGATTCCTTCGGTGAGCGGGTGAGCTCGGAGCACTTCGGCGTCGGCGAAGGACTTCTCAAGAAGTATCTTCGCGAGTTGGTAAACGCGCATGCGCTCAAGTGGATCTCCCATGCGCGAACGATAATTTTGAGCTATGAGAATGCGCGTATCCCGCGGACGCGCATATCATCGAACTGTCGCCTCCCACGTAGTCCCGCATTTCGTTCCCAATGCGCGCAGGGTTCCCAATGCGCACTCAGTACGCAGTGCGCAATTCACTGCGCAGTGCGCAATTCTTTCGACTTAAACAGCTACCGCAATACCTGGCGAGCCGCACGCTTCCCACTCGCCAGCGCGCCTTCGACAGTTCCACTCGATTCAGGATCGGTGGCCTCGCCGGCAAAAAACAGCGTACCGTCAATGGCCCGCGCGAGAACCGGTGGTGCATCGACGCCGCCCACGCCGACATAACTGTATGCGCCGCGAATATTCCGGTCACCGCTCCAGTCGTGCCAGTGAATCGACTCTGCAAGTTTTTCCACCCGGCTCCGCCGCATCCCGAACGTGCGCGCAAGCTCGATCAAGACAACGTCATCTATTGTTCCGCTTTCAACAAGCTTCAATGCGGGCGGCCCTCCGCACCATGCCGTTATCAGCTGACTGTGAATGGGGTTCTGGGTCCACCACACGTTGAACGGCCGCTCCGGCGTGTGAATGAAAGAAATGTTCTCCGCCTTGTCTTCCCAGAAACGTTCTTTCATGACGATGTTCACGTGTGCGACATGTCCCATCACCAGCTGCCGCGCAGCAGCGCGAAATTTGGGAATCCCCGGTTCGAACACGATCGTGTCATCCTGAAGAACTTGAAGCGGAACGGCAACGATCACCGATGTCGCAGTGTATGCAGTTCCATAGATGTCGATGACCCGCACGTTCGACTTGTTCCAGATGACCCGTTTCGCAGCGTGATTCAGCCGAATGAGCGTCGACACGTCGTGCTTCACGTGGTCTATCAATGCGGAGTATCCCTTTACGATTCGCTTCGCCTGAGAAGCACCCTCGGTGGGGTCGCCCTGTTTGGCGAGTGATTTCTCGCTGATGAGTGATGTATCCGCTGCCATAAACCCGCGAACGAATCCGCGAGCGAGCTCACGCTCGTCGGCGAGCCTTGCACCACCGGGTCGCTCAGCAAGGAAGTCATCGAACGATCGATCCTCGCTGCGATTGGATTTCATGTACCCGAACACTTTCCCCATTCGCTTCCAGATTGGGCCCTGCTCTGAAAGCCTGCCGCGTTCCGAGCGATACTGCGCACCAAGCACGGTCACAGAAGCAAGCCGGGCCTCATCGAGAAGCCGGGTCGTCTCCGGCGCTTCACCGTGAACGAAGGAAGCACCGAGCTCCACCGGCACTCCGGCATTCATGTCGTTGAGCGTCATGACACGACCGCCGATTCGGTCGCTCGACTCGAGAATGATGACATTCTTTCCGGCGCGTCTCAGCTCGCGCGCAGCCATGAGGCCGGCGGCACCAGCTCCAATGATGATTACATCGGTGGTCATGCGGTTGCGTCACGCAGCAATTGTTCCGAATCTACCGGAGGGCGGCGGCCGTAGGTTTCAGGTCACGAGAATCCCGGAGGCCGATATCAAGCGCAACATCGCAATGCTCCTTTCTGCCGCGGTCATCATCGGAATCAGCGTTCTTGGCGGGAGGGATGGAATAGACGGGATAACAGACAACGGTACGGCATTGCAGCGGTCGGTGCCGATTGCCTCGGTTATTTATGCGGTCTGTGGCATCATTGCCGGAGTGGGTGTGCTCCTCAAGCGCGCATGGAGTTTTCCTTTCGCGATACTTTGGGCAATCGCAGCGGCATACACGGGGTCGGTCGCTTCAGTGGCGTGGGCTGAAACTGGTCAACCGGTTCTCATCGCTTTCGCTGGTGCCCTGGTTGGCTGCATTGTCATCTGCGGTCTTGTCTTGTGGGGCGTACGAATAGCGATAAGCCCACCTCCCACGTGATACACTCGGGCTTCAGCTATTGATCTTTCAGAATCTCCGACGCCCGCTCGCGAAGTCTTTGATCCCTGTTTGATTTCGCAATCTGCCTCAACACTGCAAGACCAGCATCGCCTTCGACATCATCCAGCAGCTCGACCGCACGCACGCGCATGTCGGTGCTCGGATCATTGTCCATCACGCGACTGAGAAGTGAGATCGCGTTCTTCGCGTTGGCCGAATTCGCGTACACCTCGAGAGCCCGCGCGCGAACTTCGTAGCTGTCCTTCCCGCTGACGAAATCCTCGAGGGTGCGCATCGCGATCGGATCATCGGCATCGCCGAGCGCTTCGAGCGCAGATTTTCGTACGCCCTCATCGGGGTCATTCCGTGCTGCCTGAACAATTGCTTCGATAGCTGCACGTTCGTCCTTGAAATTCACAATCGCCTCGAGTGCCTTCTTTCTAACCTCAGGAGAAGGATGGTTTCGTGCGATTCGCTTCAGTACAACAAGGGCTGCAGCCGGATCTGCAGTCTCGCCGAGTGACTCCGCAGCTTCAACCTGAACTCGTTCGCTTGAATTGCGATCGACAATGTCAGTGAGAATCTGAACAGCATGTGGATCGCGCACTTCGGCGATTGTCTCGACTGCTTCCCGCTGCACTGATTCATCGGGATCGTTCCTGATCACCTGCTGAAGGATCTCGAATGCGCGCGACGCCGGCTCTATCTCGCCGATCGACTCAACTGCCTTGCGTCTCACGTCTGCATTCGGATCGCTCTGAGCAATGTTGAGAACGGTATTGAGACCGCGGCCATTGGGCATGCTTGCGAGCGCTTCGACTGCCTCCCTGCGTGCGTTGCTGTAGTTATCGGTCTTCACGATTCGCGTGAGATAAGCCAGAGCCCGATCATCGTCACGTTCACCAAGAGCTTCGATTGCCGTGCGGCGCAACTCGTATTCGCTCATGGTGCTGGCGAACGCAATGAGAGTGTCCGTCGCCGGCGACGTGTCCATGTTCGAGAATGCTTCAATGGCTTCCTTTCTCACTCCGTTCTCACGATCGCGGCGGGCTGCATTGGACAGGGCTGTCATTGCGCCGGCATCACGCGAGCGTCCCAGCCATTCGGCTGCTTCGCGCCTTACACCTTCTACATCACGCGACTGAAGGATGTCGATCAATATCGGTGAAGCCGCACGGTTGTCTCGATGCACTCCGATCGCGGCAACCAGGTCGCCGCGCGTGTGCTCATTTCGTGCATCGGACATCAGCGAGCGAAGGAGCGTGAGACTCTCGCCGTCACTGGCGGAATCGAGCCACACCAGCGGTTCGCGATTGAAATACCCCGGCAGCGAGAACGTCGACAGATGCACACGTTCCACACGCCGGCCAAGTACACCACGTGTTATCTCGAAGAACATCGCTGTCGAATTCGATGAGTGCGGGCCAACCAGCGGCGAGAGCGGGACGCCGTTGAAGATGAATCCCTTTAGGTCTCCGTCGCCAAGGCTCATGCGGCCGCTCAGGGTCACATTGCCGTCGATGCGGACGGGCATCTCGCTCGTGTAATAACGATTCTTCCCGGTCTCGTCACCGGCGACGAGATATCCAATCCAGTACGAACCGGATCCTCCGTTCTGCTCGGCCCACTTCCAGCGGTCGTTCAGCGAGCCCGCAATCGGAGCTTTGATGACAGAAGAGGGCGCTGCGCGCGAATTGTCGAAAGGTTTTTTGTGTTTGTCGGTACTGTCCTTCGCTGCAGCGACTGGAGTAAATGAGGATTGAATCCCCGCGATCGCGTTGTTTCCGGTGAACAACGCGGCTGCAATCGTCAGCACGCCTGCAATCCACCGCGGTCCGAGCTCCACGTAAGAATTTCTTCCCGTAATGAGCCGCTCTGCACGACGCAGGAGCGACCCACCATTCGCTGCGGCGGCAAGTCCAAATCCATGATGCCGCGATTCTTCCAGAACCAGCAGCGTGCTGGTGTAC
>DASROK010000157.1:0-3609 GCA_035646915.1 Gemmatimonadaceae bacterium | reverse complement strand
TCATTTGACCCCGTGTCACTTGCTTCGAATTTGGTGCTCACACGCGGGAGACTCCCAAATTGGAATCATTTGACACGAGGTCAAATGACAAGTTCATGGGACAAGGGACATCCCAACATTTGACATCAGGAGAAGTCGCTCTCATAGCTGATCAATCTTCGCCGCAAGAATGAAGTCGCTCTCTGTCAATCCATCGATCTTGTGGGTCCAGATCTTGATCTCGACCTTGCCCCACGCGAGGTAGATATCCGGATGATGCCCCTGGTTTTCGGCAAGCTCTCCGACTTTGTTTACAAACTTCAACGCCGCCTTGAAATCCGGAAACGCCAGCTGCCTTTCAAGATGGTGGTTATCGACCACCTTCCATTCTCTGACCTGACCGGCCAGCGGCCGTATTTCTGCAGCGGTAAGGGGCGTTACGCCCCCTCGGCAGAGAATGCACGTCTTTTCTGCGAGTCCCGACATCGTAAATCTGACAACCGCGCGGTTGCCACCTCCGGTTTTTGATTCTACATCTTCGTGATACTTTGTCTGATCGAGACCGCGAATGAACTGGAAAGATATCCGAACCCTGTACCTCCGCGAACTCCGCTCTGCCTTACGTGAGCGCGGAATTGTGGTCTACAGCATCATCATTCCGGTTGTGCTTTATCCGCTCCTGATCTGGCTGGTGTACACGGCATTCAGCTATGCCAACGGCCAGGCGGCGGAATTGAAGTCGCACATCATGCTGCGGAACCTGCCGCCCACCCATCAGGCGCTGCGACGCGCATTGCAGTCGGATCGGACGATCGAGGTTGAGTTTTCCGAAAATCCCGACGAAGACCTGCGGACAGGAAATCTCGATCTGATCATCGACTTCGTACAGGTCCAGGATGCACCGACGCTGGCTGAAGGCAATGTGGGAGCTCACCTCAAATACGATGCGTCGCGCGATGAAAGCACCACAGCGCGCACAAGAGTCAAACGGGTGCTCGACCGGTATCGAGACCGGTTCATCGAAAGGGAGGCGGAGAAACTCGGCATCACCCGATCCCAGTGGCAGGGATTCCGTGTGGACGAGGTGAACGTCTCGAGCAACACAGAAATGGGCCGGTTCATCCTCGGCCTGCTGCTGCCCGTGATGCTGGTGATCATGCTTGCCATGGGCGCCGTCTATCCAGCCATCGACACTACGGCTGGTGAACGCGAAAACGGAACATGGGAAACAATGATGACGACCGCGACGTCACGAGAAAACATTCTCGTGGCCAAGTACCTCTACGTCACGACGATGTCGTTCGTCGCGGGTTGCCTCAACGTGATGGCCATGATGTTCACAATGAGGTCGAATCTGGCATTGCTCGGCGGGCCGTCCGGCTTGTCGTTTCAGGTTCCATTGGCATCCATTCCGGTAATCGTGGCCGGGGCGGCTCTACTCGCGCTCTTTATCGCCGCGGGCATGCTGATCCTCGCTTCATTCGCTCGAACGTTTAAAGAAGGACAATCGCTGGTCAGTCCCTTCATGATCGCGTTTGTCCTGCCCCTGGTGTTTATTCAGAGTCCGTCGCAGGATTTCACCACGAGGATCGCGTTTATCCCCGTCGTTAATGTGGCGATGATGTTCCGCCAGGCAATCAGCGGGTACTTTGACTGGAAGCCGATCGCGATTACCGTGGGGATGGAAGTCCTCTTCGTCACTGCTGCACTCAAGATCGCCACGACGCTTGTCGAGCGAGAGGATTTCATGATGGACAGCTCGGGCGGTGCGTTACTCCGGCGCCTGCGGCAATGGACACGGCGCGGACAAGAAGGCGAGGGGCCCGTTGCACGCTGAATCGTCGCCTGACACCCCCGTAGTCGTGTGCAACCTCACGAAGACCTTTCTGGACGAGTCGCGCGGAACGATTCGCGCTGTCGATGGAATCAGCTTTGATTGCCGGGAGAGCGAGGTCTTCGGCCTGCTTGGAGCGAATGGTGCAGGTAAAACAACAACGCTGCGCATGCTGTCGACCATCATCACGCCGAGTTCGGGCACAGCAAAAATCCTCGGGCACGACATCGTCAAGGATCCCGCAGCGGTGCGTCAGAGCATGGGATTCTATTCCGCCAGTACAGCGCTCTACCCCAGGCTCACTGCACGAGAGACCATCGAGTTTTTCGCGCGTATCAACCAGTATCCTGAAAACAAAGTCGAGGAGCGGGTGGATGCGCTCATTAAACGCTTCGGCATAACGGAGTATGCCGGAGTGCGCGTGGAGAAGTTATCTACCGGAATGAAGCAGAAGGTTTCGATTGCTCGAACGGTCGCACACAATCCTCGCATCGTGATCTTCGACGAACCGACGATCGGCCTCGATGTCCTTAACGCTATCGAGGTTCAAAAGGCGATTCACGACCTTCGAAGTGATGGCCGGACCATCATTTTTTCCACGCATATCATGAGTGAGGCGGAGAAGCTTTGCGATCGCATCGCGATCATCCATAGAGGACGCATTCTTGCCTGCGATACTCTCACCGGCCTGCGCGAAGCCACTGGTCTGCACTATCTCGAAGATATTTTCCTGCGTTATGTAAGGAGCCCTGCGTGAATTGGGCGGCGCTGAAACTGTTGTTCATCCATGAACTGCGCATGGTGCTGCGATCCCGGCGCACGATCGTCACTTCCCTCGTCCTGCCCGCCGTTCTGATGCCGACTATGATTCTGGGCGCTCGCTCTGTACAGCAGCAGCAGGCAACTCGATTCGACGAGACGACTTTTCAATACGCAGTCACTGGTCCCTGGGCTGATCAGGTGCGGAGACTGATTGATCGTTACAGCAACGCTCCGGAGTTCAGAAATTTTCAGATCTCGGAGGTAAACCGGACGGATCCCGACCGCGCACTGGATGACAGAACGCTGCATTTCTATATTCGGACGTTGACGACGGAAGACGCGGACAAGGCTGCCGCGGCAGAGGAAGACGATGACGTGCAGGGCTCAGGGCCTGGTGCTCAATCCCCTTCAGTAACTACCGGCATACCCGCGCTGCAGGTTGTCTACAGAGGAAGTCAGGAATTGGGCAGGCGCGGAGCTGAGCGCATGGTCGACATGATGCGGGCAGCGCGGCGCAACGAGAGCTATTCCGTCATGATCTCGCGAGGTTTTCCCTCTCACCCGGAAGGCATCCTCGCGATGACAGCGAGCAATGTCGCGACGGAATCACAGGTCTCGGGGTCGAATCTCGGCCGGTTCTTCACAGTCGTGCTTGTCGTTTGGCTCGTGGCAGCCTGCTCGATTGTCGCAATGGATATCATCGCCGGCGAAAAAGAACGAGGCACGCTCGAAACATTGATCACGAGCGGCGCCGGACGAACGGAAATCGCGACTGCAAAACATCTCGCGATCTGGACGGTTGGGCTAGTGATCACAATCACGCAGGTGCTGTACGCACTGATCTATGTTCGCCTGAATGTGATTCAGTTGCCTGCAAATTTCGCGATCGACCTGTCCGCGCAGAGCATCGCGCAGTTGTTCATTCTCTTCGTCCCGCTGGCCGCTGCGATCGCTGCCGTTCTCTTGATTGTTTCGGCGTATGCAAAGACCTACAAGGAAGCGCAGCTTCACTTCTTTCCCCTCTTCATGGGAAG
>DASROK010000156.1:0-2829 GCA_035646915.1 Gemmatimonadaceae bacterium | reverse complement strand
AAAGCTCAGCGAGATAGCGCTCGGTGTCGACGGTGTTCTTGTCGCAGCCAAGGGTGATGAATCCGACTTTCACCCTTGCCGGTAGTTGCCGAACTTGAGCTCGACGCCGAAATCCTTCGTGCGAAGAAGTGTCATTGCCTGCTGCAGGTCATCTTTCGATGGCGACGTGACGCGAACCTGGTCGCCCTGAATCGCAGCCTGGACCTTCTTCAGCTTTGCATCCTTGATTGCGGCGGAGACTTTCTTGGCGGTCTCGCCATCGAGCGCCATCTTGAGCTTGATCTGCCGCGTGACCTTGTCACCGCCCGCGGGCTTCATGTCGCCGATGTCGAGATTCTTCACCGGCACTCCGCGCTTGATGAGCTTCGACTGCAGCACGTCGAACAGAGCATCCATCCGGTACTCGCTCTCCGCCGTCAGATCGATGGTCCCTTCGGTTCGCTTGAAATCGATCGTCGCCACGGTTCCCTTGAAGTCGTACCGCTGCGCGATCTCCTTTTGCGCCTGATTCACGGCGTTGTCGACTTCCTGGAGATCTACCGATGTTGTGACATCGAAACTTGATTGGCTTGCCATAGAGAGGAATTTAGCCAATGACCTGAAAAAAGCAGTCAGAAGTCACAAGAAGCACAGACTTTAGTCGCAAGTCACCGACGTGTTTGGACTCGCGACTAAAGTCTGTGCTTCTTGCGACTTCTGACTGCTTTTACCTGTTCAACCCAAGAAGGACTCGAGTGCTCGTCTTCTGGAGTTGTGGCGCAGCTTCAACAGGGCTTTCTCCTTGATCTGCCGAACGCGCTCGCGAGTGATACCGAGCAGCGTCCCGATGTCCTCGAGAGTCATCGGATCTTCGCCATCGAGGCCGAAATAAAGGCGAAGAATCTTCGATTCCCGCTCCTTGAGTCCCGAGAGTGATTCCTCGATTGCCTCGGTCAGCGCTTTCTCGAATGTCTGCTCGTCAGGAGTGCGATTCGTAGTATCAGGCAGATAGTCGAGAAGGCGGTTATCCTCGCCAGGAGTCATTGGCGCATCGAGCGAGAGATGCACCTGCGAGATCAGCATCGTCTTGGCGACTTCCTCCTCGGTGATATCGAGCCCCTCAGCAATCTCTCCATGCGTCGGCTGACGGCCGAGCTCCTGGAGAAGAGTGCTCGCTCTCTTTCCGATGCGGTGGAGAGCGCCGGCGCGATTCAGAGGAACGCGCACGATGCGCGACTGTTCCGCGAGAGCCTGAAGAATGCTCTGGCGAATCCACCACACAGCGTACGAGATGAACTTGATTCCTTTCGTCTCGTCGAACTTGTGAGCGGCGCGAATGAGGCCGAGATTGCCCTCATTGATCAGGTCAGAGAGAGAAACTCCCTGGTTCTGATATTTTTTCGCAACGGAGACGACAAATCGGAGGTTCGACCGGACAAGTTTGTCCAGCGCCTCCTGATCATTCGTGCGAATCCGCTGAGCGAGCGTGACTTCTTCCTCGCGCGTGATGAGCGGATAGACACTGATGTCACGAAGGTATTGATCCAGCGATCCTTCGTCGTACTGCGATTTTCGATTGACCGAGACCGCCATTCCTGATGCTGCTCCTTACTGGATCATCTCGCCAAAGCGCTTCCATCTGACTCGCGTAATCCAATCGAGTTTTACGCCGCCGTCGGGATTGTAACTATAATAGACAACGAGGGGTTGTCCTCGCACAAGTGAGTCAGCAACAAGTCCCCAGTACCGGCTGTCGAGCGAATTGTCCCTGTTGTCGCCGAGAACGAAATAGTTTCCCTTCGGCACAAGCAGGGGACCCCAGTTGTTGCGGGTCGGATGATATGCTGGCGCTGCCTCGAGAGTTCCGACCGCGAGTGGTGACCGCGGCGGCGTTGCCACCGGATGGTTTGCTCCGATGAGATACGCGAGCTGCCACTTGAACTCATCGTCGCTCGGGTCCGAGCCTGGTGACGTATGCACCGCGTAAGGCTCGCGCTGAACAACGCCGTTCCGGATGAGATTTCCGTTCCGCATCTCGAGGGTGTCACCGGGCATTCCCACAACCCTCTTCACGAAATTCTTCGTACGATCCAGTGGCCACTGGAAGACAATGATGTCCCCCCGCTGCGGCGCCCGGATTTTCGGAAGCTTCACGCTCGTGAATGGAACCTCAGCCCCGTACACCATCTTGTTGACGAGCAGGAAGTCCCCGACAAGGAGAGTTCCCTCCATGCTGCCGGTTGGGATCTTGAAAGCTTCGACGAAGAACGATCGAACGACAAAGAACAACGCAAGCGCGATTGCAACCGACCGGAACCACTCCCAGAGATAGCCGAGCACACCGCGACGCCTGACGTTGACACGGTCGAGTGCTCTTTCTCTTCTCCGCTCGGTGAATTGCATCCCTTCTTTCGTCCTCGCTCTAGTCGGGAGTTCCAAGATAATTGTCGATCTGCGCCCGCTGCAAAGTTCCGGAGAAGTCAGCGTACCCGACTTTGGTCTCGGAGTAGAACTCGTAGACCTGCCAGCCCCCTTCCCGATGACCGTTGCCTGTCTGCTTTACACCACCGAACGGCAGGTGTGCCTCGGCACCGATGGTCGGCGCATTCACGTAAGTGATGCCGTTGTCGAGCTCGTTCATTGCGCGGAAAGCGACGTTCACATTCGACGTATATATGGAAGACGACAGACCGTACTTCACGTCATTGTTCACTCTGAATGCTTCATCGGCATCAGCAACGCGGATGACGGACAGCACAGGCCCGAAGATTTCCTCCTGCTCCAGGCGCTGGCCGGCTTCGACTCGCGCAAAAATTGTCGGCTCGTAAAAATTTCCATCGGGCAATCCAT
>DASROK010000155.1:0-11277 GCA_035646915.1 Gemmatimonadaceae bacterium | reverse complement strand
TTGTACGGCTCACTGAGTCTCTTTGCAATCACGCCGTCGAGTCCGCCGCCAACCTGCTTGAACCATTTGCGGACAACGGCGAGCTCCGTGGTTGCCGGGGTCAACCGCACTGTGCTGTTGCCGCGAAGGAATGAAGCATGGAACTTCTCGAGCCGCCGCCGCCGCTCCTCGAGCGGAATACCAGCGAGAGATTTGCCTTTGTCGTCGACGATCAGGTCGAATACGATGAGCTGCGCGGGAGTCTCGGCGGACAGTTTGCGAATGCGGCTTTCCGCGGGATGAATTCGCTGGAGCAGATCGTCGAACGAGAGCGTGCCATCGATCGGGACGATGATCTCTCCGTCGAGGACGAACTGCTGGGGCTTCAGCGCAGCAAGTGCCTCGACGAGCTCGGGGAAATACCGCTCCAGAGGCTGGCCGGATTTGGATTGAAGCCTGACCCTGGCTCCGTCGCGAAACGCGAGACATCTGAATCCGTCCCACTTCGGCTCGTACTGCCATCCCGCGTCCTCGGGAATGGCCTCGACTGTACGCGCCTCCATCGGCATGTACGGCGGCTTGATTGGCAGGGTCATCGTATGTCACTCATCGTTGACAAACAGGCATGTTTCCAGTATCGTTCCAGACTATAGCACACGGGTGTGTGCACCGACGAGCCAGCGAACACAAAAGGGGACCTGGATATACCAGGTCTCTTTTCAGTTTGGCGAGTCAGAACAAAGGTCGGCGGGGACGGCAATACCGGACTTCCGACGAACATCAACACTGAGGAAGTACGAGTATGCGCACCACCGGAACGGTAAAGTGGTTCAACGATGCCAAGGGTTTTGGCTTCATTACTCCCGAAAACGGGACGAAGGACTGCTTCGTTCATCATTCGGCCATCAACGGCTCGGGATTCAAGTCCCTCGCCGAGGGTGAGAAGGTCGAGTTCGACGTCGTGCAGGGCCAGAAGGGTCCCGCCGCCGAGAACGTTACAAAGGTTCGTTGATCACGCTCTCAACAAGCGTGTGACAAGAACGGGGCCACTCCGGTTAAGCCGGAGTGGCCTTATTTTTTCCCAGCACTGAAAACAAAGAGAAACACGGAGATCTGTGGCGAAAGAAGAAGCGATCGAGCTCGAAGGAACAGTCACCGAAGTCCTGCCGGACGCAACCTTCAGAGTCCTCGTTACAAACGGACATGAAGTGCATGCGACCATTGCCGGCAAGATGAGACGCTTCCGTATCCGCGTGCTCGCCGGCGACAGGGTGACCCTCGAAGTCTCCCCCTACGACCTGACCCGCGGCCGCATCACCTTCAGGCACAAGAGCTAAGCGCCAGCGCCTTGCGACCGCCCGCTACTGTATGTAGCGCAGGATGTCGTACACGTACTTGATCCCGAATCCTACATTCGCGACGGAAAGCCGCTCGTTGTTTCCGTGCACCCCCTTCTGCCGCTCCGCCTGCTCAGTCAGGAAAGGATCGATCGCGTAGGTGATGATCCCCAGCTTTCGATAAGTCGGCCTGTCAGTCGCGCCCGTCTGCATGGGCGTCGTCACAAAGGCATCAGTCGCGCGCTCCTTTGCAGCTTTTTCGATGGCACGGAACAGATCGGTATCGATCGGACTCTCCAGCGGAGTCTTCGGCGCGAGAATCGTCCTCCAGTGAACCGCGGTGTCACCCACAATCCGTTGCATCTCCGTGAGAAACTTTTCCGGATCAGTGTCGGGGAGAAGACGGAAATCGATCTCTGCCGTTGCTTCCGGCGGAATGACATTCGTCTTGTTCGATGCCGAGAGTACTGTGAGCGATATCGTGTTTCGCAGGTAAGCGTTCCAGTAGACATCGCTCAGGATCCATTCACGCGCTTCGGGATTTCCGAGCGCTTTCGTCACATCTGACAGCCAGGTCTTCTTCGGCTCGGGATAGAGACGCGCGATGTCGCGGAAATATTTTTCGACACCCGGCGTGGCATGAAGCGGTGTTTCGTACTTCGCGATCTTGTCGAGCGCAGCGACCAGCCGCGGCACTGGATTGTTCTTTGTCGGACGCGAGCCGTGCGAAGGAATTCCTTTTACGGTGAGACGCTGCCAGAATGTCCGCTTTTCGGCGACACCGACCGCGAAATATTTGACTTTTCCATCTACGACAGAATTCTCGGTCGCTTCAGTGATGAGGTACTCGACGTCCTTGAGCAGATCTGCATGATTCTTTACGAACGCGATTCCACCAGTGGAAGTGAATTCCTCGTCAGCGTTCGCGATGAACACGATATCGCGATTGAGCTTCGCGCCTGATCTCTTTAGTGCGATCATCGCCATCAGGTGCGCAACTGCTTCTCCCTTCATGTCGATCGCGCCGCGGCCCCAGATGTATCCGTCCTTTACCTCACCGGAAAACGGATCGACGCTCCACTGCGACTCAGTTACAGGGACTACGTCCATGTGGTGAAGCAGCACGATCGCTTTCCTGGAGCCATTTCCCTTGAGCCGCGCGTAAAGATTCGCGTGCGTCCCGCCAAGCTCGGCCGTATCGAGTATCTGAGCCTCGATTCCTTCCTTGTCGAGTATTCCTTTCAGGAAGCGCGCGGCAAGTATCTCATTACCTGGCGGATTGGTGGTGTTGATTCTGAGGTACTGCGACAGAATCGTCTGCCCCTCTTTTGAAAGCTGATCCCAGTCGACAGGCTTCTGCGCCTGCGCGCTGACGGGAAGGAGCACCAGGACGACGCTCAGGATCTTCAGTGATTTCATGCGGAGAGATTCTGGAGGATGAATACGTACCGGTCAACGACTGCATCCCAGCTGAAGTGCGACATGGTGAAGAGCCTGGTGCGCGCCTTCAGGGATTCAAGCGCCTCAAGATCCATATAGTAGCGCATAATTGCGAGCTGGAATCCTTGTTCGCCGCCTGTCTCCACCAAATGGCCGTTCGCACCCTCGGAAATGACATCAGCTATTCCTTCCATGTTCGAGGCGATCACGGGTAGTCCGCACATCCCCGCCTCCAGCATTACGAGCCCGAATCCTTCCATGTCGTTCGGCACAGGAATGTTGGGCATGATGAAAAGATCGGCGCCCTTGTAGAGCGTCTCCAGCTCTTCGTCGGATATCGCGCCAAGGAGATCTACATTGTCCTGAATGCGATACTGCGCGATGGACGCAGCAATGCGCGCGCGATCGGGACCGTCTCCAGCGATCAGGTACAGAACATCATCGGGAAGAAGGGGCATGACGTTAGCAACGAACCATGCAACGCCTTTGCGCGGGACAAGTCTTCCAACAGAGCAGAGAATGAGCTTCGCGTTACGGCCTTTGAGAATCTTCTCTCTCGCCTCCGCCGCGTTCACATTCGACTTGAAGCGATCCGAGCGGATGCCGAGCGGAACCACTTCGCATTTGCTGGATGGAAGCCCGCGGTTTTTGCACGCGTCGCCTGTTGCACGGCTGATCGGAAGGATTCGGTCGATCGCATTGAAAGTTCGCCGCACGAGCATCGGGTACGGCCACGTCGGCGTGGTTGCATCGAGGCCGTTTACAATCGCCGCTGTGACAACCTTGTTCCTGCGCAGCAGCTGCTGAAGTGGAACAGCGAGCGTTGCAGTCAGCATCGATGAAAAAAGGATTGCATCGATCTTTCCTGCTCGCGCCACACGCCGAATCTCACGCAGAGCACGCGCAAGAAACACTGGCGTTTTGAGTCCGCGCTCGTTCCACGCACTGCGGAGCACGAGCGTGTGAAGCTCGATGTCGGTCCGTGCCTTGAGACTCTCATAAAGATCTTCAGCGACGCGCTGCATGCCGCCGACGTTTTCCATCGGCCGGCCTTCAGGCGGGAGTGAATGCGAGACATAGAGCAATCGCATCAGTGGATCTCTTCGTAGTACGAGACCATCTGCGCGAGCACGTAATCCCAGTCATAGGCCTGAGCGCCGGCGCGAGCTCGCATGCCAATCTCGTGGCGAAGCTCCGGCTCGAGTATCAGCCGCTCCACATAGCCGGCGAAAGATTCCGACTCACGTGGCCGGGCGAGAAATCCGTTCATCCCGTTTTCAACCAGGTCGTTGCTTCCTGTAGCATTTGCCACCACTGCAGGCAGTCCTGATGATAGCGCTTCCAGCGTCACATTCCCGAAGGTCTCGGTGTCGCTCGGAAAGAGAAATATGTCAGATGACGCGTAGGCAGTCGCGAGTGCCTCGCCAGTCAGATGGCCTGTGAAGACAGCGTTCGGAAGCGATGCTTCGAGATTGGCGCGTTCCGGTCCGTCGCCAACGAGCACTGCCCTGTGAGGGATGCCGTCGTCACTCAGCCGTCGCATGACGTCGACAACTATGTCGAGGCCTTTTTCCTGAACCAGTCTGCTTACGAACGTGATTGCCGGCGTCGAGCCATCGATTCCATGTAAGCCCCGCCATTGATCCGACCGTCGAGCGGGTGTGAAGAGAGACGAATCCACTCCCCGCGGCCATAGTCGTAGATTCCCATCGATACCGTGACTCCTGAGAACATCTGTCATCGATTTGCTGGGCACGTACACCGCACGACACTGCCTGTAAAACCAGCGAAGGTAGCTCCACGTCGCGGGCTCGAGGACGTTCAGCCGGTAATACTTGAGGTACGAAGCGAAATGCGTGTGATACGACGCAACCACTGGCGTGCCCAACGTTCTGGCTGCCCGGAGAGCAGAGAGGCCGAGCAGGTCCGGAGTTGCGATGTGAAACAGGTGTGGCGCGAAATCAGTAAGGTTCTCATGTGCTCTCCAGCCGAAACCGAGCGAAATTCGATACTCCGGCCGGCCTGGGGCACTTACGGAAGGGACGGGCACAAGAGTTCCGGCGTGCTGGAGGGCGGGAACGGCGGCAGTTGGCGCATATACCCTGACAATCGCCCCCTCTCGCACGAGGAATGCTACAAGCCGGTTGAGCGTGAGGGATACGCCGTCAGCTATATGGCTGTACGCGCCCGTGAAGAACGCGATGCGCATTCCGCGAATATTCATATAATTAGTCCGGTAACATATCGCCGACTTACCGGGCGCGATGTCAGACCTTCGGAGGAAGCCACAGCCTCGTGAATCCGAGACCGCAGCGCAGAATCCGTTTTGCCGATACCCCCGTCCCGGCCGAAGGTCAGGCCGATGGTGGTGTGCAGCAGAACACTGACATGCTCGCCAAGGCTTACTCGTATCACAGGCCCGAAGAAGTAAAAGCTCTCGGGCTTTATCCGTATTTCCTTCCAGTCGAGCAATCGGACGCGACGGAAGTGATGATCGAAGGCAAGCGTCGCGTGATGGTTGGCTCCAACAACTACCTCGGTCTCACTAACGATCCGAGAGTTCTCGAAGCAGCAAGCCAGGCTCTCAGGAAATACGGAAGCGCGTGCACCGGCAGCCGGTTCCTCAATGGAAATACCGATCTGCATGACCGTCTCGAGGTCGAGCTGGCGAAACTCGTCGACAAACCAGCAGCGCTCGTCTTTCCAACAGGATATCAGGCCAACCTCGGCGTCATATCCGCGCTTGCTGGACCGGGCGATGTTCTCCTGATCGACAAGCTCAATCATGCCAGCATGGTCGATGGTGCAACGCTGTCCGGTGCGGAAGTAGTGCGTTTCCGTCACGGCGATCTTGCGCATCTCGAAGCACGGCTCAACCGGGCAGTCGGCCGGCCTAAGATGGTGATCGTAGACGGCGTGTTCAGCATGGAAGGAGATCTTGCAGACATCCCGCGCATCGCTGACCTGTGTGACGCGCATTCTGCGCGGCTGGTCGTCGATGACGCGCACGGCATCGGCGTATTCGGCGAGACCGGCGCAGGAACCTGCGAGCATTTCTCTGCTACGCATCGCGTCGACCTCATCGTCGGAACGTTCAGCAAATCGTTTGCGTCGATTGGCGGATTCGTTGCCGGAGATGAGCCTGTGATTTCCTATCTGCGTCACAATGCACGCAGCCTGATTTTCAGCGCATCCATTCCCGCTTCGGCGTGCGCAACCGTTTTGACTGCGATCGAGATCATGCGCGAGGAGCCGGAGCGAAGGGCGCGACTCTGGCAGAATGCGCGACGAATGCAGAGAGAGCTTTCCGCACTTGGCTTCGATACTTTCGGCAGTGAATCGCCTATTGTTCCCGTGATTGTGGGCGGAACTCTACGCACGTTCGAGTTCTGGAAGCGCCTGCTCGACGCTGGAGTATTTACCAATCCGGTGATCGCACCCGCAGTTCCCGCAACATCCGGAAGAATCCGCACATCCTACATGGCCACTCATACTGACTCGCAGCTCGATTTTGTACTCGAGGCATTCAAGCGTGTCGGCCGGGAAATGGATCTGATCTGAGCGAGAGCTCCCGGGATATCCGCGTCGAGCCTGTCAGGTCGAAGAGCGATCGAAATGAGTTCATTGAGCTCCCTTACAGGCTTTATCGGGACGACCCCAACTGGGTGCCGCCTCTCAGGCGCGATGTGCGGGAGCTGATCGACCCGTCGAAGCATCCATTTCATCAGCATGCAACTGTCGAGCTCTTTCTCGCGAGGAAAGGCGAGGATGTGGTCGGCCGCATCGCCGCGATTCGCAACGAGCTTCAGCTCGAGGTACATCACGACAGAGTTGGATTCTTCGGTTTGTTCGAATGCATTCGCGACGCTGCCGTTGCCCGCGCATTGCTTGACGCTGCGCGTGTGTGGCTCACGTCGCGCGGTCTCGACACCATGCGCGGCCCGGCGAGCTTTTCGCTTAATGAAGAAGCGGGACTTCTCGTCGACGGATTCGATGGGCCACCGGTTGTGATGATGACTTACAATCCCGCGTGGTATGCTGAGCTGCTCGAATCCTATGGCCTTCGTAAATCAAAGGACCTGCTTGCGTACTGGTGGCCCGATGCTCATCCAACCGAAAGACTCATGCGGGTAGCCGACAAGCTTCGTGAGCGATATCACGTAACGCTTCGCACACTCGACATGAAAAATTTCTGGAATGATGTGGCGCTGGTGCGGCGGGTCTATAACGAAGCGTGGGAGGATAACTGGGGCCACATCCCGATGACCGAAGCCGAGCTGAACTACATGGCGAAACAGCTCAAGCCGGTCGCTGAGCCCAGCCTGGTGATATTCGCCGAAGTAAATGGTGAGCTCGCGGGGCTCGGACTTGCGCTGCCCGACCTCAATGTTGCATTGAAGCACATGAATGGCTCGCTTTTTCCCTTCGGCTGGGCAAAAGCCCTGTGGTATTCTCGCAAGATCAAAACGGCTCGCGCGGTCACGCTTGGAGTGATCAAGCGGTACCGGCGATCCGGTGTTTCGGAGCTGATCGTGCACGAGCTGATACTGAACGCCGTCAGGAAGGGAATCGTGAACGCTGAGTTCTCGTGGATTCTCGAGGACAACATGATGATGCGAACTCCGCTCGAGAAAATGGGCGCGACGGTTTACCGGACTTACCGCATGTACGACATGCCAATCAGTGCCTGAGCGTACGCGCGTCGCGCTCGTAACCGGCGCGACAGGATTCATTGGCAGCCATTTGACCGAAGCGCTGCTCTCGACGCACTGGCGCGTGCGCTGCCTCGTGCGAAAGTCGAGCATGCTGCGCTGGGTGCCGGTCGATGATGTCAGCCTGATCAACGGAGACGTCGCAGATCCCGGCGAGGATCTCGAGCGCGCCGTGAAAAACGTTTCAGTCGTTTTTCATCTTGGCGGTCTCACCTCCGCAACGAACGACTCGGCCTACATCACCGTGAACGTCGAGGGAACACGCAACGTCGTGCGAGCAATGCAGAAAGTTGCACCCGATGCATTGATTGTTTTCTGCTCGAGCCTCGCGGCCGCGGGTCCGTCGACGAAGAAGCGCCCCCTGAACGAGACCGATTCCCCTTCTCCAGTGAGTGCCTACGGCAGATCCAAACTCACGGCCGAGCGAATCGTTGAGGAATCAGGGCTTCAGCATCTGATAGTGCGGCCGCCCGCTGTATACGGGCCGCGCGACAGCGATATTCTTGCGGCGTTCCGTCTCGCTGCGCGCGGTCTCGCGCTCAGAGTTGCACCTGAAGGACAGCAGCTTTCGCTCGTTCATGTCGAGGACCTCGCTCGTGGTCTTGCCCGCGCGGTGGAAACAGAAGGCCGCGGTCTTTACTACATGACCGACGGCATGATCCACACGTGGGAATCAGTGCTGGAGAACGTGTCGCGAGCAGTTGGCAAGAAAACAAAAACGATTTCAATCCCGCCGTTCATTGCGGATAGCCTGTCGCGACTGGAAGTCCTGCGTGCCTCGATGTTCGGCTCCAAGCCGCTCCTCACGCCCGATAGGATGATCGAGATGAGCCAGGCCAGCTGGACCTGCGACGATACTCGCGCCCGTCTCGATATCGACTACGAGTCATCGATTGCGCTGCCGGATGGCCTGCGATCCACTGCCGAGTGGTATCGGAAACAGGGCTGGCTTTGACCTGCCGTTCCGCTTTATCCGTTTTTCGCAGATGTCCTGCGCGATGCCAGCACAAGCAAAAGACCAATCAATATCCAGGTGATCTCGCGAATGCGGCTGATCACCGCCGCTGCCACGCCGAGTCTCGAGGGAAGTCCGAGGGCAACGAAGATCGCATAGAGTCCGCCTTCCTTCGAGCCGACGTTGAACGGCATGAAGAAAAACAGATTGACTATCAGAGATGAGAACCCGCCGATGAGGAATGCCGTCGCAAAGCTCACCGGCTGCCCGATGCCTCTCGCGATGATGAAGAACTCCAGCATCGAAAAGACACGCGCTCCGTATTCCGTCAGAAGAGCGCCGTAGTAGCGTGCCGGGCTCGAGCGATGGAACGCTATCAGCTGACGATCGACCTCCATCAACCCCGCCCGCCTCGGCTCTAATCGATTGGTGAATCCTGACAAGATCGGGATCTTCCCAGCCAGATCGAAAAGCCGCTCGATAGCACCTTCGCGATGCACTGCGACCACGAGCAGTCCAAGACCAACCAATATGGCAGCCGTGAGCACGAGAAGTGGCGTCGCAATCGTGCCGGGTGGAAGAATGAAAAACGCGAGTATCACACCCGTCAGGAACACGAGCAGGTGCGCCTGAATGTGAACGAGCCGGTAGTTCAGGACAGAAGCAGTCGCGTTTCGACCTCCCATCCATTGCGAAGCGGCGACGATCTTGAAGGGTTCGCCGCCGATACTGGCAAATGGCGTGAGGTAGTTCATCGAGAACGCTGCCACGTTCACCACCCAGGCTCGCCCGAACGACAGCCTCGGCGGCTCGATCATGGTGAGCCGCCACGCTATTGTGTTGAGCACGTACACAATGCCGTAGACGCCGACGATTGCCGCCACCGCCCATCCTGCATCGCGGACATCGGAGAGAAGCTCTCGCGGTCCGGCTCGCGCGACCAGAATTGCAAGCGCAATTGCTCCGGCTGCGAAGAACAGGAGCTGCGCCCTCCAGCTGACGGTCCGTGACTCTATCGGTTGCTGCATGCGGATACTATAATCGCGCGTCCCCTCTCACGATCATGATGACCAGAGCTAGAGCCTACCTGTTTTGTCTCGCGGCGGCAGTTTTCGGCTGCACGTCCGCTACCCAGAAACCCTCCACTGCGCCTGCGCCATCCGGAGCATCGGGCATTTCGGCGAAGACCGCTGGCCTCGAGAAAAAAGACGGATTCATACCGATCTATCTCGACAACAAGGCGGGGAAGATACTGCTTGAAATTCCGCGCGATTCGATGCGGGTGCTGATGTTCACAGGCCTTGCGACGGGATTGGGATCGAATCCGATTGGCCTCGACCGCGGTGCGGGCGGCGACAATTACCTCGCTCGCTTCGATCGAAACGGAGACCGTGTTCTCGTAGTGTTCGAGAACTGGAACTACCGAAGCTCCGCTCTCGATAACCCTGCCCACGTAAGAACTATCGCCGAGTCATTTCCGCCGAGCACCGCGGGATCACTTCCGATCGTGGCGCAGGAGGGCGGCAGAACTCTTGTCGACGCAACGGACTTCTTCATGCGCGACTGGAATGACGTGAGTGGCACGCTCACACAAAGCAACGAAGGCAGCTACTCGGTCGCGCGCGATCGTTCGAGCGTGTATCGCCCGTACACGAAAGCGTTTCCTGAGAACAGCGAGATCGATGTCGCACTGACATTCGCAACCACGGGGAGGCCTGGCAACACCGTTCGCTCGATTGTTCCCGAAGGTCGTTCGTTCACTTTGCGGCAGCACATCTCGCTGCTCAAGCTTCCGGACGACGGATACAAGCCCCGCGTGCTCGATCCGCGCATGGGATTTTTCGGAATCACGTTCAAGGATTACGCGCAGCCGATTCAGAATCCGCTCGAGGTTCGGTGGATCGCGCGTCACCGGCTCGAGCGTGTGAATCCGGCGGATCCGAACAGTCCTATAAAAAATCCGATCGTTTATTACATCGATCGGGGAATTCCCGAGCCTGTACGATCTGCAACCAGGGAAGGCGTGAGCTGGTGGATCGAAGCGTTTGACCGCGCTGGATTGAAAGGCGCGTTCAAGGTTGAAGACCTGCCCGAAGGCGTGGATCCCATGGATGCGAGATACAACGTGGTCCAGTGGGAAAACAGAAACGAGCGAGGCTGGTCAATCGGCGGATCACTCGGCGATCCTCGTACCGGCGAGATTCTCAAAGCGCAGGCGAGACTGGACAGTCATCGCGCGCGAACTGATTACAACCTCTACGCGGGATTGATGGGCGCCGATGCGGCAGCGGCTGACACCGCGTTTGTTCTTGCACGTGTTCGACAGGTGAGCTCGCATGAAGTCGGTCATACGCTGGGACTCGCCCACAATTACATCGCTTCGACTTACGAGCGTGGCTCGGTGATGGATTATCCGCCGCCGCGCGTGCGAATGAAGGATGGAAAGATCGATATCTCGTCGGCATATGACTCTGGCCCCGGCGAGTATGACGTCTTCGCCATTCACTGGGGGTATGGAATCTTTCCTCCCGGGACAGAGAAGGACTCTCTGGCGGCAATCGTGAGAGACGGATTGAAAAAGGGCATGCTCTTTCTCTCCGATGCTGATGCGCGGCCTGACTATTCATCTGATCCGCGAACCAACCTGTGGGACGATGCTGCAACAGCAAATGAATTCCTGAGCCACGAGATGGCGGTTCGTCGTGCCGCAATATCGAATTTTGGCTTGCGTAACATTCGAGTCGGTGAGCCCGTCGCACTTCTGCAGGAACGATTTGTTCCCGTGTACTTCATGCATCGCTTCGCGATCAACTCACTCTCGAAGACAATAGGTGGCATGGAGTACAGCAACGCC
>DASROK010000154.1:0-3294 GCA_035646915.1 Gemmatimonadaceae bacterium | reverse complement strand
GAATTCCCTGATGATCGGTTCCCAGTCCAAGCTCACGCGCGGAGCACAGCATTCCTTCCGACACTGCGCCGCGAATCTTTCGCTTCTCGATCTTGAGTCCGCCGGGAAGAGTCGACCCAACTCTCGCGAACGGATACAATGTGCCGACAACAACGTTAGGAGCACCGCAAACCACATCGTGAATTACGCCAGTACCCGAGTCGACCTTGGTCACCCACAGATGATCAGAGTCAGGATGATGTTCCGCTTCGACGACCTTGCCGATGACGATGTCGGAGAGATCGCCCCTAAGCGCGACGACATCATCGACCGTTGCGCAGCGCATGGTGAGCAGATCGCGCAGCTCCATCGGTGACATGTCGATGTCGACGAAATCCTTGAGCCAGTTGAATGAAGCGTTCATCGCGCGAGCTGCTCCAGAAATCTCATGTCCGAATCGTAGAGAAGCCGGATGTCAGGAAGCGCATAGCGAAGCAGTGCGATTCGCGCCGGTCCCATTCCGAATGCCCATCCTGTGTACTTCTCGGAATCGACTCCTGATGCGTCGAGCACATTCGGATGCACCATTCCTGAGCCAAGGATTTCCATCCATCCGGTTCCCTTGCAGGATGCGCATCCTGAGCCGTGGCAAAGCTGGCACTCGACATCCATTTCAGCCGACGGCTCGGTGAACGGGAAATAACTCGGCCGGAATCGCGTTTTTGTTTTGCCGAAGAATCGATTTGCAAATCGGGTGAGAGTCGCCTTGAGATCGACGAAGCTGATTCCTTCATCGACTGCGAGGCCTTCGACCTGTGTGAACATCGGTGCGTGCGATGCGTCGAAGAAATCGCGACGATACACATTGCCCGGCGCGAGAATTCTCACCGGAGGCGGATAGCTCTGCAGCGTTCTTATCTGCACCGGCGATGTGTGCGTCCTGAGCACAACGCCGTCAGTGAGATAGAGAGTGTCGTGCATGTCCATCGCCGGATGGTCGGGCGGAAAGTTCAGAGCGCCGAAGTTGTACCATTCGGTCTCCGCTTCCGGCCCGAGCGCGATGGTGAAGCCAAGCTCGCGGAAAATGTCTTCGATCTCGTCGATGACAACGGATACCGGATGCCGCCCGCCTTTCCACTGTTTGCGCGCAGGCAGCGTGAGGTCGACTGAGGGACCCGAGCTTTTGCTGCTCTTCGAAGCTATTGAATCGAATCGTGACTCGATGCGCTCTCTCGCCTGGTTGAGCGCAGCTCCAGCTTCGCGACGCTGCTCGACAGGAAGATTCGGGAGCTCCTTCATCAGATGCGTGAGTCGCCCGCTCTTACGGCCGAGCAGCTGGGTCTTCATCTGCTCGAGCTCGTCACGCGATGAGACGGAATCGATTTTTTCAGATTCTGTCTCGACCTCTTTTATGTCAGCGAGTAATTGCTCTAGAGTCACGTTCGGTAATTGAAAAGAGAAAGGGCGGCACCGGAAAGTTGTTTTCCCGGAGCCGCCCTCGTTAGCCTGCTCGTTCTATCAGGCTGCGTTCAGCGCGGCGCGGGCTTTCTCGGCCAGTGCTCCAAAAGCGGCGGCATCGTTGATGGCGAGATCTGAAAGAACCTTGCGATCGATCTCGATGCCGGCCTGCTTGAGGCCGTTCATGAACACACTGTAGCTCATGTCGTGCTGGCGCGCACCCGCGTTGATGCGCACGATCCAGAGGCGGCGGAAATCGCGCTTCTTGTTCTTGCGATCACGGTACGCGTACTTCCACCCGCGCTCGACATTCTCCTTGGCTGCCTTCCACAGCTTGCTCCGTGCGCCGAATGCGCCACGGGCTGCTTTCATTACCTGCTTCTTGCGCTTGAGGCGCACGACGTTCGATCTGACGCGAGGCATTTGTCTTTCTCCTTATGCCTGCAAGAGGCGCTTGATGTTCTTTTCTTCGCCGCGCGTCTTGATGACGCCTTCCTGTCGGAGGCGGCGTTTACGCTTGGACGTCTTCTTGGTCAGGATGTGGCTCTTGAACGCCTTGTGGCGCTTGACCTTTCCCGAGCCGGTGACCGAGAAACGCTTCCGCGCCCCGCGGTGACTTTTCATCTTCGGCATTTACGTATCTCTATTGATTGTAGTGGCGACGATCCGGGCTATTTCGGAGCGAGAATCATCGTCATGAACTTTCCTTCGAATTTCGGATCGCTCTCGATCTTGGAAACATCAGAAAGGTCCTGAGCGACTCTTTGAACAACCACGCGTCCAAGCTCCGGATGCGCGATCTGACGCCCTCTGAACATCAGCGTCACCTTCACCTTGTTGCCTTCACCGAGAAAGGCGCGCGCGTGGCGAACCTTGGTGGCGAAGTCGTGCTCTTCGATTCCAGGACGGAATTTCACTTCCTTGAGATGAATCACGTGCTGCTTCTTCTTTGCCTGCCGCGCCATCTTCGCCTGTTCGAACTTGAATTTGCCGTAGTCCATGATTCGGACAACCGGGGGACGAGCCAGAGGAGCGACTTCGACGAGATCCAACCCTTGTTCCACCGCGGCTGCGAGAGCTGTTTCAACATCCATGATTCCGAGCTGCGCGCCGTCGGCTGCAATCACGCGGAGCGGGCTGATCCTGATCTGCCTGTTCACGCGGACGCGTTTTGTGGTGTCCTGAATACTGTATTACCTCTGGTTCGAGAATATCAAAAACGAAAAGCGCGGACCCTTTTGAGGAGCCCGCGCGCAACCGGTGCCGGATAGACCTTCGGCGCCGAGTGGCTTTGGACTCCTGCAGCACACCCCGATGCTTCCGGGGGCCAGAGGGTGGATCATCCCGCCCGGGACGATCGCTTTTCAGTTTGTAACTTGTGAAATGTAAACGACTTGGAGGGGAATTCAACCGCCGTGTGGGGTTAAGTCCTGAGTCGATAGCCCTTCCCATCATGCTCGATTCGTCCCCAGGGTACCGTGGCATCGTGCTCGAAGATCAGCAGCCAGCCTTCCTCCTCGGCCTGACGGAAAAGTCTTCGCTTGGTCTCGAGTGTCACGAGCGGCTCGACATCGTACCCCATGATCCACGGCAGCGGGAGATGCGCAGCCGTCGGGCACATGTCACCGAGAAAGAAAGCGCGCTCGCCACCGGAATCGATCAGAACGCTCTGATGAAACGGAGTATGGCCCGGACTCGGAATGACGCGAATTCCCTTCACGATATCCTTCTCCCGAACAACGAACTCGAACTGATGTGATCGAACCACCGGGATGTAGTTGCGCTCGAAATAGCTCGCAGCGGTTCGCTCATTCGGGTGCGTCGCGTAATCGTACTCGCCCTTCTTCACCACATAGC
>DASROK010000153.1:0-2546 GCA_035646915.1 Gemmatimonadaceae bacterium | reverse complement strand
TTCTTCCTCGTCTTCCCAATCTTCCTCGTCTTCCTGCTAACCCGTAGTTGTGTTCTTACCGGGATGTATCTGAAGCTCGATCTTGCAAATTGACCGACGAATTCTCGATGCGATTAACAGCTTCACGCGCCGAAACAGAATTCCGACTCGTGTAAGCCTCCTCCGCGAACGGTCGGACTGCACTCCAGTCACCGTGCCGCGCGCGAAGATCATTTGTCCATCCACGCTGCAGCTCGGCTTCGATCATCTCGAAGTTCTTTCCGTTGTAATCGGGGTTTTCGCTCGCGAGATGTCCGAGCTGGTACGCAGGTCTCACATCGTCGTAGCTTCGATCGGCAAGCCGGTCAGAACGTGCTTCGTATGCCTGGCGATAATTGTTGTCGTCATGCTCATTGAACTTCGCCGCCGCCTCGGCGACGGTTCGGCCTGCCCACCATCCGCCTGCCGCACCGGCAATTCCACCGATGATCGTTCCTATGGGACCGGCGGGAGATCCAACGGCAGCGCCCGTCAACGCACCGGATACTCCACCAACCGCCTGGCCGACCTTGTCGCCCGTGCTGGGGTCGTGATCGTGGCGTAAAACGCCGCCCGGGTGATGATCGTGATCGTGGGAACTGTCCATCGTACCTCCTGTCTCATTTGCCTGGGGGGTGTTACTTCTGTGTGCGAATCGGGCAATTTTGGGACCATGCGCAAACCGCTGCGTGGCTGAGAAAAAACCGCTGATCCACATCGGCACCCAGGGTTGGAACTACGACGCCTGGGTCGGTCCGTTCTATCCGGTCAATACGCGCACGGCCGATTTTCTCGCCGTTTATTCGCGCGCGTTCAGCGCGGTAGAAGTCGACTCGACTTTTTACGGTGTGCCGGCGCCCGCGACTTTTCAAAGCTGGTACGACCGGACGCCGCACGATTTTGTTTTCACTCTCAAGCTCCCGCAGGAAATCACTCACGAGCAGCGACTTCGCGATTCACTCGGCGTCGGCGAACAGTTTTACGAGCGAGCGCGGGAGCTCAAGCAGAAGCTGGGACCCATTCTCGTTCAGCTCGGACCTGACTTCGAGCCGAACGAGCTGCCGGCTCTCGTGGACTTCGTCGGAAATCTTCCTCCAGATCTTCGATTCAGCATCGAGTTTCGTCACCGCGGGTGGATTACGGAGGGAGTCGTCGCACTTCTTCGCGACCGCAACGTCGGCCTCACGCTTACCGATGGCCGCTGGGTTCCGCGGAAAGTGATGCTCGCGCTCGCTCGCCGGCCTACCGCGGACTTTGTGTACATCCGGTGGATGGGACCCAATCGCAATCTCGTCGACTTCTCCCGTGTGCAGGTCGATCGCAGCCGGGAAGTCGATGCCTGGGTCAATGCAATTCAACACATGCCGTCGGCAGTTACTGATGTATACGGATTTGTTGCGAATCATTTCAGCGGACACAGTCCGTGGACTGCTCGCGAGATTCAGTATGCATTAGGACAGCGGCCAGTCGATCCGGCAACTCTCGGGGAACAACTCTCGCTCTTCTAGTGTTGTCTCCTTGTTCGGCCATTGAAGACCTTACACGGAGGCACGGAGTGACGGAGGCTACACGGAGTTTCTTTTTGTTAACTACACAAACCGCCGTTCCGTCGTTTAAAAAGAGAAATCTCCGTGCAGCCTCCGTCACTCCGTGCCTCCGTGTAAGGTCTTCAATAGCTTCGAAGCTGAAGACAGCATGAAGACGAGAGACAAGGTTTTTGCTGCATTAGGAGTAATCTTCGCAATCGTCTGTATAAGACTCGGCTTCTGGCAGCTCTCCAGACTCCAGGAGAGAAAAGCCTTCAATCGAGAGCTGATCTCCAGAGCCGAGACGAAAGCGGTCGACTTCAGCAAACTTCCGAGGGATACCGGCGCCGCACATTTCAGGAGAGTCAATCTCAATGGTGTCTACGATTACAAAAACGAGATAGTTCTCACCAATCGCACGAGAAACGGCTCTCCCGGCGTTCACATCATTACGCCGCTGAAGCAGCCCGGCACAGATACAGCAATTCTCGTCAATCGCGGCTGGGTATATGCACCCGACGCGATGACAGTCGATCTCGCGCGATGGCGCGAGCCGGATTCAATGAGCGGCGAGGGATATGTCGAGAACTTCCAGCATCGCACGGGCAATCCGAAATCGCTGACGCATGCGAATGCCTACCGGTGGCTCGATCTCCCTACGGTCTCTAGGGGCTTTCCCTATCCCGTTGCGCCTTACCTTGTTGTACTCATTGGGGACAGTACGCCCGCGAACGTTCCGCCCCGTGTGGAGGTACCACCGCTGGATGAGGGGCCGCACAAGAGCTATGCGATTCAATGGTTTTCGTTCGCGGCAATCTCTATCTTGGGACCGATCCTCTTCTTGAGACGAAAATGACGCACGCGTTGGCGAGTGAGAAAGAAGCGCGCGATGTTGCGGAACAGGCACGCGAAACCGAATGGGAGCACCAGAGCTTTGCTCGCGAGCTGTTCCTCGGCCGCTTCCGGCCTGAGCTGATCTATCCTCATCCGCCGCCTGATCTC
>DASROK010000152.1:0-2451 GCA_035646915.1 Gemmatimonadaceae bacterium | reverse complement strand
CTCTTCCTGCACCCACATCAGGTCTTCGCCGAGCGTGTAGCCTTTCTCTTCGAGAACGTAGCGAAGGCGAAGGGCCTGCCCAACGTGACGCGCTCCCTCGAGATCGCCTACATCGAGATAAAGTTTTCCGCCGGTGAACGGCGCGTGCTCCACAAAATCGAACGTGTCCTTCTCGTTGAGCCAGAGCGAGGGGCTCATCACTCCGGCAAAACCGAACACTTCCGGATGACGAAAGAAAGCATAGAGGCTGATCAACCCGCCCATCGACGATCCGACAATCCCTGTATGCTCGCGGTCCGCAACTGTCAGATACTTCTCGTCGATCAGCGGCTTCACCGTGTTGGTCAAAAACTCGAGATATCCATCTCCCTTTCCGCCGCCGAGCCGCGGATGTTCGAACGGTGAATATTCATTGAGCCGCTCGCTTCCCATGTTGGGAATGCCGACAACAATTGCGTCCAGTCCATCGAGACTCACTTCTGCCATGGCGATGTCGACATTCCACGATCCCGAAAAGCTCGTCGCCGGGTCGAAGAGATTCTGCCCATCGTGCATGTAAACCACAGGGAACCGGCGCTGGTGCGTTGCATAGCCGCCCGGCAGTGAGACAAGCAGATCCCGCTCGTTGTCGAGCTGCGGACTGTACACTGCATCGATTTTCTCGATTGTCCCGAACGGATTTCTCGATCCTGCGCGCCGGCGGCGCAGGAGATTGCTCAGCGATCCCACTCTTCGTCAGCCCGCGTACATGGTCAAATCAGTGCCGACTGCATCAGCGATGTCCATCGCTGCCTGAAAATCGGGGTGACGGATTGTCACGTAACCGTCAGACACCAGCGTCTGGACCCAGTTTCTTCGCGGAGCTCCGATCGGAAGAAGATCGATGTTCACGATGTGAGGCCGGAAACGATATAGAATGCTGTCGAGTCCCTCGACGCGCTGAATGCGTCCGGTTCCCTTGGCGCGCTTGAAGATGTTTACCGTGTTGTACTTTCTCGGTCCGACCTGCGAGAAAGTCCCTTTCACTTCCGCCTCGGCATATCCACGGAAGAGGTCGATGTCGGACACGAAGTTCATCAGGTCTACCGTGCGCGCTCCCGCGGGACGCGCAGCAATCTCGCCGAACACAACTTCGCCATCTGCTTTGCGGTACCACTCCATGTGAGTGAAGCCCGTCTTGAACTTGAGCGCTTCGATGACTGCATGCCCCATCTCGTGTCCGCCCTTGAGCTCGGGCGCATCGAGATCGCGAAGACACAAGGTCTGCGGGCTGATCCACTCTTCGCTTCTCGCAATGAGCGGACGCGGACGATAGTAGCCGATATTCGCGTAAACGATTTTTCCATCGATGCAGATGGTGTCGTACGTGTACTCCTCGCCGTCGATGAACTCCTCGACGTTCACGCGATCGATGTGACCAAGCTTGCCGATCACCTCTTTGAGCTGCCCGGCATTGTCGACGCGGTATGTATCCATCGAACCTGCGCCAGCGATTGGTTTAACGATCACCGGATAGCCGATCTTCTTCACAGCGGCCCGCACACCCTGCGCGCTCTTCGCTGACTTGTGCATCGGAACGCGGATTCCCGCCTTACCGACCTTCTCCTTCATCAGGTCCTTGTCGCGGAAAGCTTCAGTGTCTTCGATGGACATTCCCTGCGCCCCGAGCTGCTCGCGCAGTTTTGCAGCGAGGATCACTCCGGGTTCCCACAGGCAGATCACCCGGTCGATCTTCTTTCCTCTGGCCCACTGCATGACAACGCGCATGCACTCGTCTTCATCCTGAAGGCTCGGCACGCGGATATAAGAGGCAAGATGACGCGCAGTGAGATTCGGCACATCATGCTCGGGTTGATCTCCGATCCCGATGACCTGTGCCCCTTCGAGCGCGAGCCCGCGCACAAAGAAGGGCATCTCGTCCGGGTAGCCCGGCGCAATCATCATCACGTTCATTCTCTAATTCCCCATTCGGTATTATCCCAAATCGACCCTGACCACCGATATCAGCCTCGAGAGTGCTCTCTCGACCACAGCGGTCTCCGGATGACGCAAAATAATGTATCCATCCCCTTCATAGCTGGATGCCGGCATGGCGCCTGGTGTTGGCAGCCTCACGTCAACCACAAGGTTTCCCATCTCGCGTGCAATCACGTCGAGGCCCTGCACGCTCCTGATGCGGCCGCTACCCTGCCCGCGAAGAAACGCGATTCCCACCGCGTATTTTCGCGTCGGCTTCTCGAACCTGCCGAAGATCATCACTTCAGTCCACGCGCGGACAAAGTCGATGTCGTGCGCGCGCGAGTTGAGGGTCGTTATCTGGGCACCGGGCGGACGCGCAGCAACTTCGGAGATAGCGATCGATCCGTCACGCCGCCGGAACCACTCCATGTGGCTCAAGCCGGTCTGCATGCCGAGAGCTTGGAGTGCGCGCGATCCTGCGTCGCGGATGTC
>DASROK010000151.1:0-5627 GCA_035646915.1 Gemmatimonadaceae bacterium | reverse complement strand
TTGAGCTGGTACATGATCCCTTCCTGCTATCGTGGCTTTCGTCTGAAGATACGCACAAGCGCGCCAAGTGGATCGTAATGCTCGTCCACTACGCGCTCCTTGAGGGGAATGATGGCATTGTCGGTGATCCTGATTCCCTCGGGGCAGACCTTTGTACAGCACTTGGTGATGTTGCAGTACCCGATGCCGTGCGCGTCCTTGAGCTCCTGAGTGCGGTTCACCGTATCGAGCGGATGCATCTCGAGCGCCGCCGCAAATGTCAGAAAGCGCGGGCCGATGAACGAGTCGTGCTTCCTGTGGTCGCGGAGAACGTGACAGACGTCCTGGCAGAGAAAGCACTCGATGCACTTTCTGAACTCCTGCACGCGATCGACATCGGACTGCGACATTCGCCATGTACCATCGACAGCATCGGGCGGCCGCGGGGTGAATTTCTTGATCCGCTTCTTGACTTCGAAGTTCCACGACACATCCGTCACGAGATCCCGTATCGGTGGGAAAGCACGCATGGGCTCGACGGTAACCGGCTCGCTCAAATCGAGATCGCTCAAGCGCGTCATGCACATCAGCTTCGGCATCCCGTTCACTTCAGCGGAGCACGACCCGCATTTCCCCGCTTTGCAGTTCCATCGAACCGCGAGATCGTTCGCGCTCTCTGCCTGTATCTGGTGAATCGCGTCGAGAACGACCATCCCCTCAGAGACAGACGTCGAGTAGCTCTCGAAGCGGCCCTCGCCGCCTTCGCCGCGCCAAACCTTGAAGGTGGCTTTTTCTCCTGATCCAGGTGCGGCCATCGCTACTTGTTCTCCTCGATGATCTGCTTCAGATCGTCGCGCAATTCCGGAATCGGTCTTCGCTCCAGCGTCATCGATCCATCTGGGGCTCGACGCACCAGGGTGTTGAACGTCGCATACGCCGGATCCTTTTCAGGATAGTCATCTCGAAAATGTCCGCCGCGACTCTCCTTTCTCTCCAGCGCTGATCGCGTCACTGCCTCTGCTACTGTCAGCAGATTCTGAAGGTCGAGCGCAGTATGCCATCCCGGATTGTACTCTCTGTTCCCAGCCACCGAAACACGCGCAGCTCGCTGGCGCAGGCCGTTCAAGCCCTCGAGCGCCTGCGTCATTTCTCCCTCACGACGCACGATGCCGACCAGCTCCTGCATCATTTCCTGAAGCGCATACTGAACCTGATATGCGCCCTCGTGCGCGCCACCGGCCGAATCCCGTTCGAACGGCTCGAGCGCCTGCCGCGAAGCGTTGTCGACCGCATCAGCAGGAATCGTCGAAGCCGAAACTGACGCTGCGTATTGGGCCGCATGCTCGCCTGCAAGTTTGCCGAAAACGAGAAGATCGGAGAGAGAATTTCCACCAAGGCGGTTTGCCCCATGCAATCCCGCTGCTGATTCACCCGCTGCGAAAAGACCAGGCACAGTCGACATCTGCGTATCACCATCCACGCTGATTCCACCCATCACATAGTGCGTGGTCGGTCCCACTTCCATCGGAGTGGTGGTAATGTCGATGTCAGCGAGCTGCTTGAACTGGTGGTACATGCTCGGGAGCTTCTTCTTGATGTGCTCGGGCGCGTTGGAGATTTTCGACTTGATCCACGCGATGTCGAGAAACACACCGCCGTGCGGACTGCCCCGCCCTTCCCGCACTTCGCGCATGATGCACCGCGCTACGTGATCGCGCGTGAGAAGCTCGGGTGGACGACGCGCATTCTTGTCGCCCTGCACGTAACGCCAGCCTTCCTCCTCGTTGTCAGCAGTCTGTGAGCGATAGTTGTCCGGAATGTCGTGGAACATGAAGCGGCGGCCTTCGCTGTTGACGAGAATACCACCCTCACCGCGCACACCCTCCGTTACCAGAATTCCCCGCACACTCGGCGGCCACACCATTCCAGTGGGATGGAACTGCACGAACTCCATGTCCTGAAGGGCAGCGCCTGCGCGATACGCCAGCGACTGGCCATCGCCGGTGTACTCCCAGCTGTTGCTCGTCACGTGAAATGCACGGCCAATTCCGCCCGTCGCCAGCACGATTGCTTTCGCCTCGAAGAGCCTGAAGCGTCCACGCTCCCGATCGTATGCAAGAGCTCCTGAGATTCGATCTCCGTCCTTGAAGAGATCGATCACAGTGCACTCCATGTGCACATCGATACCGAGGTGAATCGCGTGATCCTGGAGAGTGCGAATCATCTCCAGTCCAGTGCGATCTCCAACGTGTGCGAGGCGCGGATACTTGTGCCCGCCAAAATTCCGCTGAAGAATGCGGCCGTCGGGCGTACGGTCGAACACGGCGCCCCACGCCTCGAGCTCACGCACGCGATCAGGCGCCTGCTTCGCATGGAGCTCCGCCATTCGCCAGTTGTTCATGTACTGCCCGCCGCGCATCGTATCGGCGAAATGCACGCGCCAGTTGTCGCGGTCGTCGACGTTCGCGAGCGCTGCGGCGACACCGCCCTCTGCCATAACGGTGTGCGCTTTGCCCAGGAGGGATTTACATACGAGCCCTACACGCGCACCGGTGTTTGCCGCTTCGATTGCAGCGCGTAATCCTGCACCACCGGCGCCGACAATGAGAACATCATGCTGGAACGTCTCGTACTGAGCCATCTAGAACAGCCTGAAATCAGTCCACACGCCCATCGACAGCATGCGGATATAGATGTCGCAGAACGCCACCATAAAGAGACTGCACCACGCCCAGCGCATGTGTCCGCGATTCAGCCTGCTCGCGCATTCATACGCGGTCTTTCGAGCAGGAGCTGCGGAAAGCCTGTCGAGATAGCCTCCCACGAGGTGACGGAATGAATGACAACCAAGTGTGTAGCCGCCGAGGAGAACGACGTTCGCGGTTAGAAGCACGGTGCCGACGCCAATTCCAAAGTGAGTCGCACCCGAAGCGTCAGTGAACCACATCGCCTTCCACGCATCGTGCGACAGGAAAACAAGGAAAAGCAGCGCGAAGTAGAGGAAGTAGCGATGAATGTTCTGAATGATCAGCGGAAATGATCTTTCGCCGCGGTATCCCTTGCGCGGCTCGCCTACTGCGCAGCTTGGTGGATCGGCCCAGAATGCCTTGTAGTACGCGCCACGATAGTAGTAGCAGGTGAAACGAAATCCTGCCGGCAAAGGCAGAATCAGAAGCGCGGGCGAGAATGGAAGGAGCGCCGGCCACCAGCCTGGCTTTGGTCCGAACCAAGCGTTCGGCGAGTCTCCCAAGAGAAGCGGAGAATAAAACGGCGAGAGATAATTGCCGAATTCATAGTGGGCATTCTGGAATGCGGCCCACGTGGCGTAGATGAGAAAGCTCGAGAGAATGACGAACACCACCGCAGGCTGAATCCACCACGCGTCCTTGCGCATGGTTTCTCCCCACCCGCGGCGTCGAATCTGAACGACATCGACGCCCATCTGCGGTTATTTCTTTTCTTGCTGTGTCTTGTCGGCTACGTAGAGCTCGAGGTAGCCACACTCCTCACAGACGAATGGCATCACGACCAGACCGGAGCTTGTATTGAGCGTTCCATCGCTCGCGCCGCCCTTGATGTTCACGAGAGCCTTGAAGGTCTCGGTGCGGTTCATTCGCGCGTTTGGATGGTTGATGCAAAAGCGCTTCCCTTCCTTGATCGGCATTCGCTCCCCTTGGTCTGCGTTGGGGCGCAAATGTACGGATTGACGAGGACAACCACAACCGAAAGGCCAGCCCACTGTTGACAGATTTGAGATGAGAAGATTTCAGATAAACGTCGTTATCCGAAAACTGCACATCTCAAATCTGTCAACAGTGGGCTGGCCTTTCGGTTGTGGTTCTAAAGCTTACGCCTTCGCGCGCGCTCCCCTTCGCTCCTTCATTCGCTCCTGGCGCTGCTTGAAGCGATCCTCTCTCTGCTTTGCAGCGGCATCCCACTTTGCACGCTGGTCGGCGGTGAGAACACCACGGATCTCGTTTCGCTCCTGAGTGCGCAGTGCGACGGAACGCTGACGGAACTGCTCTCGCTGCTGCTGGAACTTCTGGCGGGCTGCGGCAGAGGTATCACCCTTCTGTCTTGCGCTCTTGAGCGACTGGAACTGGGTCTTGCCCTGCTCACGAAGCGCCTTGTACTGCGGCTGATACCTGGTGTGAATCGCCTTGATCTTCGACTTCTGGGCGTCCGTAAGATTGAGGTCCTTCATTAGGCGGCCTTCGCCACCACGCATTGCACCGCGCTGCATTCCGCCGCGGCGCATCCCGTTCATGTTGCCATGACGTCCGCCGCGATCCATTCCGCGATGAGCGCTGTCCGGTTTCGCAGGAACCTGCGCACCCGCAATTACGGCGAGACCTATGACTGCTGCGGCGCTGACAGCTGCCGTCCTGAATTTCAACATCGTGCCTCCACAATCGTTTAGTTGTCTCGTGCACCATGCCCGGGACAAAATGGTAGACGACAATTGTAGATAGATGTTAAAACAAACTTTCTTCTTTTTTTACGGAACTTTTTGGGAACGGGGGAGTAATCGCGCAACTCGAAAACACAAGCAGCTGTCTTAACCGGCTGCTGCTGCTGGAACAGTCCCGAAGCGGCGCTCACGAGACTGGAATTCCTCGACAGCCTCAGCGAGATCCTTCGGCGAAAACTCCGGCCACATTCTGCGCGTGAACAGGAGCTCGGCGTACGCGCACTCCCACAAAAGAAAATCGCTCAATCGCTGCTCGCCGCCGGTGCGAATCAGAAGATCGACATCGCGCGATTCACCAATCCCATGCTCCACCTTCGACAGAAGCCGGCAGAACTCCTCACGCTCGGCGTCAGAATCGTGAGGGATATTCGCCGGCATCGCGCGCCCCGCGCGGATAATCGCATCACGTGCCGAGTAGTCCACTGCAATGCGCAGGTCCAGCACTCTTCCGTCACGCGTTGCGCTCTCGGCATTGCAGATGGCACGCAGAAGCTCGGCAGGAATGCGATCGCGGCGGCCGATGATCTTCATCCGCACGCCGTTCGTAACGCAACGCGCAACTTCGGAGACGAGATATCGCCGGAATAGTCGCATCAAGAGCGCGACCTCGCGTGATGGACGCTTCCAGTTGTCGGCGCTGAATGCATAAAGCGTGAGCGTCCCAATCCCGCAGTCCGGCGCTGCCTCGACAATCTTTCTGACCGTGCGTGCGCCCGCTATGTGGCCGGCTGTTCTGAGCTGCCCCCTCGCTGTGGCCCAGCGGCCGTTGCCGTCCATGATGATCGCGACGTGAATGCCGCGCGGAGTGTTCGAGCTCATGTGGTAGTGTGCGTTTTGGCTAGCGATCGCGTGTCGCGCGAATCAGGGCTTCCATGTGATCGAGATAGCGCTCGAGCGCGCGCCGGCCCAATGCAGTCAGACGATACTGCGTCTTCGGCATTCGCCCCTCGAATGATTTCGTGCAGGCGATGTACTCGGCTTCCTCGAGCTTCCGCGCGTGCACGCTGAGATTTCCGTCCGTCGTGCCGAGCAGCAACTTGAGATCGTTGAACGTCAACGAATCGTTCGCCGCGAGCGCGCTCACGATCCCGAGCCGCATGCGCTCGTGGATGAGTCGGTCCAGACCGAGAGCGCCTTCGTCTGACGCGCCCTCCGCGCCGGCGCTGACTCCGTCCAC
>DASROK010000150.1:0-2055 GCA_035646915.1 Gemmatimonadaceae bacterium | reverse complement strand
GCATTATTTTCTTCTCATGGCAACGGCTTACCTCACCCGAAAAGTTTCCTTCGCCGCAGCGCATAGATACCGTCGCCCCGAGTGGAGCGATGAGCAGAATGAAAAGACATTTGGACTTTGTGCCCGTGAGAGTTTTCACGGGCACAGTTACGTCTGCGAGGTCACTGTTGCTGGTGAGATAGATCCGCTCACCGGATTTATCGCAGACCTGGGCGAGCTCGACGCGATACTGTCCGACGAAGTGAAGGATCGCTTCGATCATCGCAACATCAACGTCGATGTCCCGGAATTTGGGGACGGCAAGCTGATTCCGAGTGGAGAGAATCTCGCTCGCTTCATCTTTGACCGGGTTGCTTCACGCCTGCCGGCAAAAATTCGCATCGACAACGTGAAAATCGCCGAGGATCGCACCCTCAGCGCTACATATCGAGGCGAAGAATGAGGCGCTCGCTTTTGCTGATCAGTGCGCTTGTCGCCGCCTGTGGGCCGGCTGCCGCCCCGCCTTCTCCCGTCCTGACGCCGCTGGAATCACTTCGGAATTCGATTGACTCGCTCGTCAACGATGCAAAGTTTGCGAACGCGCAGCTCGGATTGTTGATCATCGATTCGAAAACGGGAGACACGCTTTACTCGCGCAACGCCGGCAAGCTGTTCATGCCGGCATCGAATCAGAAGATCATCACGTCGGCAGTAGCGCTTACGCAGCTTGGCCCGGATTATCGCTATCACACGGTGATCGCAAAACGCGGTGTGTTGAAGGACTCTGTCCTGAACGGCGACCTCATCGTGATCGGGCGCGGGGATCCAACGATGAGCGATCGCGTGTATGGCAACGCCGCGAACGAAATGCTGTCGATCGCTGATTCCATTCGCGCTCACGGAATTCGCCATGTGACCGGGTCGCTTCGTCAGGGTGGAAATGCCTTTCCCGACAGTATCTACGGTTATGGCTGGGAATGGGACGACATTGGAGGCGAGAGTGGAGCTCCGGTAGACGAGCTTCTCTATAACGAAGGATTGGTTCAGCGGACAGTCAAAGTGAACGGACGCGACACAGTCGTGTCCGTCGCCACCCGCACACCAGGATACGTCTATCTGAGCGCGCTGTACGGCGCATTGACACAGCGCGGAATAACCGTGGACGGACTCGTAAATCTTACCGCAGACAGCCTCACTGCTGCGTATGACACTGTCTACATCGTCACTTCACCGCCCCTTCGCGAGATACTCAAGCATTTCATGAAGCCGTCGCAGAACCAGATAGGCGAAGCGCTTCTCAAAACGATTGGCCTCGAGAAGACCGGGATTGGAAGCGCTGATGCTGGCGTTGAGGTCGAGACTGCTCAGCTTCGAGCCTGGGGAGTCGATTCATCGCAGGTAGTTGTTTACGACGGAAGCGGACTCTCGCGTCACGATCTGGTGTCGCCTGAAACGATCGTAAAAGTTCTGACCGCAATGCAGAAGGACACCGCATTCAGCGTCTACTACGATGCATTTCCAATCGCCGGAGTCGACGGAACAATTCGCTCGCGGATGAAAGGCACACCAGCCGAAAACAATCTGCGCGGAAAAACGGGAACCATCGAGTTTGTCCGATCATTGTCCGGCTATGTCGATACTGCGGACGGTGAGCGCCTCGTGTTCAGCTTCCTGTCCAACCATTTCACCACTCCTGTTTCCGAGATTACCCGCGTTCAGGATGCAGTGGGAGCACTCCTCGCAGGCTATCGAAGCAAGCCGGCGCAGTGACCACTGTCGCGGAGGCGAGCGAGCGGATACTTGCGCGCATCGAAGCCCTTGCTGGAGAGCCTGTAGCGACAGGCAACGCGGTTGGCCGGGTCCTGAGTGAATCCGTGACTGCGCCAATCGACTCTCCGCCATGGGACAACTCCTCGATGGATGGATACGCGCTTCGCTCAGCTGACGTATCCGCTCTGCCCGCGGCGCTTAGAGTGGTCGAAGAAGTGCCGGCCGGGAAGTTTCCATCACGCGGAATTGAATCCGGCGAAGCGGTGCGCGTTATGACGGGCGCTCCCGTACCGGCAGGAGCCGATA
>DASROK010000149.1:0-2748 GCA_035646915.1 Gemmatimonadaceae bacterium | reverse complement strand
TTTCGAGATTGCAGTCGAAGAAGGTGCCACGATGGTGCGCCTTGGATCGATTCTGTTTGGAGCAAGAGAGCAATAATGGATCAGGCTTCCTGATGGCGGGCGACACAACTGCTGTGAGCACGGAGCGATATCGCGCGCTTCCCACCGATGCGCCCGCCGATGTGATCGAGCGGGAAATGCTGAATCGGTGGGAAAGCGAGCAGCTTTTCGCGCGCACGCAGCATGCTGCGCCTGACAAGCCTCGATTTGTTTTCTTTGAAGGCCCGCCCACTGCAAACGGGCGGCCGGGGATTCATCACGTCTTCTCACGCACGATCAAGGATTTGTTCTGCCGTCACCGGGCGATGAAGGGATTCCTCGTCGCACGCAAAGCTGGATGGGACACGCACGGGCTTCCGGTTGAAATCGAAGTCGAGAAGCAGCTCGGGATCTCGGGAAAGCAGCAGATCGAAGAGATCGGCGTCGAGAAGTTCAATCAGTACTGCCGCGAGAGCGTGTGGAAGTACCGTACCGACTGGGAAAAGCTGAGCGAGCGTATCGGCTTCTGGCTCGACTACAGCGATCCGTATGTGACCTACCACAACACTTACATCGAGAGTGTGTGGTGGGCATTGAAGACACTGTACGACAAGGATCTTCTCTACCGCGGACACAAGATTCTTCCGTACTGTTCGCGCTGCGGCACAGCGCTGTCGAGCATGGAGGTCGCGCAGGGATACAAGGACGTAAAGGATCCGAGCGTGTACATCGCCCTCGATCTTGGGCCGAGTGAGCTGGAGAGTGGACAGAGCGAGCAGAGACGCAGGATTCTCGTATGGACCACGACGCCATGGACGCTCGTGTCGAACGTCGCGCTGGCTGTGCACCCGAATCTCGAGTATGTCGAGCTGAGAAAGCAAACCGGAGAGCAGCCGGAAACGATCATTCTCGCAGCATCGCGCGCACACGCGGTGCTCGGCGATGATTACGCGGATCGCTGGGACACTGTCTCGCGATTCCAGGGTTCCGAGCTCGTGGGCATGCAGTATCATCGTCCGCTCGACTGGGTCGAGTTCAAGAGCGGCAAGCATGAGGTGATCGTCGGCGAACAGTTCGTGTCGGCTGAAGACGGCACAGGCGTAGTGCACATGGCGCCGGCATTTGGAGCGGACGACTATGCAGCCGGACAGAAAAACGGTCTCGCGTTCGTTCAGCCTGTCGATGGGAAAGGTGAGTTCCCCGAGGACATGCCCGTTGTCGGCGGCATGTTCGTCAAGAAAGCGGATCCTCTCATCATCGAGGAGCTGCAACACCGCGGAGTGCTGTGGAAATCGGGAACCATCGAGCACTCGTATCCGCACTGCTGGAGATGCGACACTCCGCTCCTCTATTACGCGCGCACGTCGTGGTTTGTGAGAACCACTGCGTACAAGGATGCGATGCTCACGCGCAACGCGCGCATGAACTGGAATCCACCGGAGATCGGATCGGGACGATTTGGTGAGTGGCTCACCAACAACATCGACTGGGCAATTTCGCGCGACAGATACTGGGGATCGCCGCTTCCGCTGTGGATCTGCGACAAGCATGCAGATCATGTCGAAGCAGTGGGCAGCTTCAGCGAGCTTGCGGAAAAATCAGGCTGCGACATCGGAGAAGGATTCGATCCGCACAAGCCGTACATCGACGTGCACACATGGGCATGCTCGAAGTGCGACGGCACAATGAAGCGCGCGCCGGAAGTGATCGACACATGGTTCGATTCCGGATCGATGCCGTTTGCGCAGTGGCACTATCCATTCGAGAACAAGGATAAGCTCGAAAAAAATTATCCCGCCGACTTCATCGCAGAAGGAGTGGACCAGACTCGCGGATGGTTCTACTCTCTTCTTGCAATCGCAACGGGGCTTGGCGAAGCACTCCCGCGCAATACGCTTTCCCATCTCGCACCCACCGGAGACGCAGTCGACACTGCGCCTTACAGGGCGGTTGTGGTCAACGATCTCGTGCTCGATGCTGAAGGCGCGAAGATGTCGAAGAGTCGCGGGAACGTGGTGGATCCATGGACTGTGATTCCCCGCTACGGTGCCGACGCCGTCCGGCTGTTCTTTGTTTCGTCTGCCCAGGTTTGGGTGCCCCGTCGCTTGGATGAAGCGACTATCAGAGATACAACGGGAAGATTCCTGCTCACGTTCAAGAACGTATACAGCGGAATCTTCGCGACATACGCGAATTTTGGATGGGAACCGTCAGGTGCAGATCCCGCACTGGAGAAGAGACCGGCCCTGGACCGGTGGATTCTTTCCCGTCTTGCAACAGTCGAGCGCGAGGCAGACGCTGCGCTCACAGCATTCGATGCGACAACAGCAGCGCGTCTCGTCATGCAGTTCTTCGTCGACGACGTATCCAACTGGTATGTGCGGCTCACGCGCGCGCGGTACTATGACGTGGACGGCGATGACAATCGTGCTGCGTTCGCTACGCTCCGCGAAGTGCTGGTAGTGACGTGCCGCCTTCTGGCGCCATTTGCGCCGTTCCTCACGGACTGGGTGCACACCGAGCTCACTGGCGAGTCGGTGCATCTCTCATCGTACGTCAGAGACGGCATTCAGTTCGAGGACAAGTCTCTCGAGCAGGCAATGGATCACATCCGCACTCTCGCCACCCTTGGCCGGGCGGCGCGCGAGGAAGCGGGGGTCAAGGTTCGGCAGCCGCTTTCGCGAATGGTATGCGTGGTTCCCGGGATACCGGCAGCCGCTACGGATGTTC
>DASROK010000148.1:0-3469 GCA_035646915.1 Gemmatimonadaceae bacterium | reverse complement strand
CCTCTATCTTGGCGGAGAAGGGAACCACTTCAGCGTGCTCGCCGCTCGCTTTCACTGCGTCGCGAAGCGCGCGCAGATGCGGTCCTTCATCTCCGTGCAGCTCGCTGTCAGTGACATTCGCTGCGTAGAGAACGGGCTTCGCGGTAAGAAGTGACAATGGTGCCAGGAACAGAAGCTCATCTTCAGAAAGTTTTGCTTCCCACAGGCCGCGTCCATCCTTGAGAAACTCGTACGCTTTCTCGAGCACCGGCAATTCCGCAGCTGCTTCCTTGTCGCCGGTGCGTGCCGTGCGCCGCGTTTTGTCGAGACGTTTTTCGACTGCGCCGAGATCAGCGAGCGCCAGCTCGAACTCGATCACTTCGCGATCCCGCACGGGATCGACGGCGCCCATCACGTGCGTCACGTCCTCGTCTTCAAAACATCGCACCACGTGAACGATCGCATCGGTCTCGCGGATGTTCGCGAGAAACTTGTTGCCAAGTCCTTCTCCTTCTGCGGCACCCTTCACGAGTCCGGCGATGTCCACGAATTGAACCACGGCAGGAACAACGCGCTTTGGCTGAACTATATCGGCGAGCTTTGACAGGCGATCGTCTGGCACTTCAACCATGCCGACGTTCGGCTCGACGGTGCAGAAGGGATAGTTCGCTGCTTCCGCTTTTGCGGCAGTCAGCGCATTGAACAGTGTGGACTTCCCGACATTGGGGAGTCCGACAATTCCCAGCTTCAGCATTTATCTATGGATTCGTCGCGCCGCCTTCGGCGCGGTTGAATGCGTTCATGGCGCGCTCGGTTCCCTCGCGCAGCCAGATCTCTATTGCCGATCCGATTTTTGGAATGAGCTCCAGAATGTCGTCACGCTCGTCCCGTGCAAAAGGCGCGAGAACAAAATCGGACAGGTCCTTGTAAATGTTTTTGCGCTCTTCGTCCGGACCCACGCCAATGCGAAGGCGCGCGTATTCCTGGTTTCCGATTGCCGCCTCGATGCTCCGCAGCCCATTGTGTCCGCCTGCGCTGCCACGCGCGCGAATTCGAAATTTCCCTACAGGAAGCGCGACGTCATCGACAACAACCAGAAGATCCTTCGGAGCAGCCCAGAACGGACGGCGCAGATAATTCTTCAGCACGTGACCGCTCAGGTTCATGTACGTGTGCGGCTTGATCAGCCGCACGCGCAAGCCGGCAACCGCGGCATTTGATACCATGGCTTCGCCGTCACGTTTCCAGCCGTCGAAATGCCAAACGTCGGCCAGGTGGTCGAGCACCCACCAGCCGACGTTGTGACGTGTTGCCTCGTATTGACGCCCGGGATTTCCGAGCCCGAGAATAACCTTCACTGGTTATTCCAGGATTACTTCTCTTCGCCTTCGTCCTCGTCCGGCTTCTTGGCGCGAATGACTTCCGGCTCGGCGGCTGCTTCGGCTTCGGCGCCTTCAGGAGCGGCGGCCGTCTCTTCGATCGCTGCGCGCGGCGCGGAGACTACGCACACCGATGCATCTTCGTCGTCGAGAACCTCGACGCCTTCAGGAAGCTGAAGGTCGCGAACGTGGACCGAAGAGCCGATCATGAGCTTTGTCACATCGACCTCGACGTGGTTCGGGATGTTCGACGGATCGACTTCGATCTCGAGCTCGCGCATGGTCTGGTCGAGAATGCCGCCATCCATTCGCACGCCGTCCGGAACGCCAGTGAGGACGATCGGAATGCTCACGCTGATCTTCTCGCCCGCGACGAGCTCCTGAAAATCGACGTGAAGAATCTGGCGCTTGAACGGATGCCGCTGAATCTCGCGAATCAGCGTGCGCGAAGGCCTGCCATCGATATCGAGATCGATGACGGTGCTTTCCGCCGAGATGTGGTCGAGAAGCTTCTCGAGCTCACGCGTGTTGATTGAAAGTGCAAGCGGATCGCGGCCGTGGCCGTATACGATTGCCGGCACCCGGCCTTCGCTGCGCAGCTTGCGCGCGACGCCTTTGCCGCCATTGTCCCGCGCGCTCGCGGAAAGATTTGCTGACGCCATTTCCTGTGACCTCTATCCCTCGAAAAGCGAGCTCACCGACTGCTCGCTGTGTATGTACCTGATTGCCTTCGCCAACAACTCGCCGACTGACAGCACCTGGAGCTGCGGAAACCGCTTCTCCTCGGAAATGTTCACGGTGTCGGTCACCGTGACTTCCTTGATCGGCGCATTGCTCAGTCTTTCGACTGCGGGGCCCGAGAGCAGCGCATGCGTCGCGCAGACGTACACATCATTCGCGCCAAGCTGTTTCAGCGCGCGCGAGGCTTCTGCGACCGTCCCCGCTGTATCGATCATGTCATCGGTGAGAATGCAGTCTCTTCCTTCCACCTCTCCGACCACGTTCACAACTTCACTCTGATTCGGTCGAGGGCGGCGCTTGTCGATGATGGCGAGTGAGCCATTCAGTCTCTTTGCAAACCCTCTCGCCATTTTTGCCGAACCGACATCCGGTGCGACAATCACGACGTCGTGCAGATTCTTTTTTCTGTAATGCGACACGAATACCGGTGCAGCGTAGAGATGATCGACTGGAATGTCGAAGAATCCCTGGAGCTGATGCTGGTGGAAATCGAGACCCACCACGCGGTTCGCTCCGGCTGTGACGATCATGTTCGCCACGAGCTTTGCACCGATCGCTACGCGCGGCTGGTCCTTGCGGTCCTGCCTCGAGTAGCCATAGTACGGCATCACACAGGTAATGCGCGCAGCCGACGCCCGCTTCGCCGCATCGATCAGGAGCAGAAGCTCCATGATGTTCTCAGCTGGCGGATTTGTCGGCTGCAGAATGAAGACGTCGTTGCCGCGGACGTTTTCGTCTATGCGGACGAAGATCTCACCGTCAGCAAACCGGTTGATCGTCAGTCTGGCCGGCTCCACTCCGAGAGATCTTGCTATCTCCTCGGAAAGGGCATGATTACCCGACCCGACGAGAAGCTTTACTCCATGACTCGGTACGGATAGTCCGTCCATGCCGCAATAGCCTTTAAAGTTAAGGGAACAAGGGGGTTAGTTCAATTGCCCCCGGTGGATTCGAACCACCATTTTCGGATCCAAAGACCGACGTCCTGCCATTGGACGAGGGGGCAGGACGGCGAAAGCTAGCCGATGCGGATTGGTTGAACAACTTTATCCGCCGTTCGTGTTGGAATCATCGTCGCTCCATCGAACCCACCGAGCGCCGACGCATCAGGCAGCGCCTCGTACACACCATACACGCCGGAGCCTGATCCGCTCATGGAACAGAGAAACGATCCGGTTTCTTTGAACACCCCGAGAAACTCGCGGATCTTCGGACGACGATCTGCGACCGGTCCGATGAAGTCATTTCGATTGACACGCGCAATCGAAGACCAGCTGCCGAGCATTTCCTCGGTGATGAGAAGCAAATCGGACGCGCTGTATACCGTCGGATCGGGATCAGTGGGACGATCTTCGTCGATCCACTTGTAC
>DASROK010000147.1:0-4717 GCA_035646915.1 Gemmatimonadaceae bacterium | reverse complement strand
CACCGGGTCGGGGGTTCAAGTCCCTCCTCGGGAGCTCCTCAAAGCTCCAACAAAACCTGAAACTGAACGGGCACTGGTTTTTCCAGTGCCCGTTTTTTTCGCCTGCGGACACCGAGAGTCATTTGCGACCACTTCAGGTTGGTGTAATTGGATGTGGCAGCATCTCAACCGTTGCGCACATCCCCCTTCTCACGAAAATCAAAGGGGTCAGGGTCCTGGCAATCGCCGACCCTGACCCTCATCGCCTGGACGTCGCTCACCGAATTGCGCCCGGTGCATCGCGGCATCAGAGCATCGACGATCTGCTGAACGAATCAAATGTCGACGCACTGATAATTGCCTCGCCAACTGCGCTTCATGCCGCTAACGCAATAACCGCGTTTCAAAGCAGTGTTCACGTCTATCTCGAGAAGCCGGTCGCTGCCTCGATGGATGACGCGCTCGCGGTGGTGGATGCATGGCACAAATCGGGAAGGGTCGGAGCAATCGGCCACAACTTTCGATTCAATCCCGTTTTTGCCCGGCTCGCTTCGATGATTCGAGATGGCTCGATTCACAACATCCGGCATTTCGAATCCGAATTCATTGTTCCCCACCCTGCTGAATCATCATGGAGACGTTCGGCTGAAGGCGGCGGCGCTCTGCTCGATCTCGCAACCCACCACATCGATCTCGTTCGGTTTCTCTCAAATTCCGAAGTCACTTCCGTGACTGGAAAGATCGAATCGAGAGTGACGTACGAGGATCATGCTGTCATTGATCTCGTTCTCGCCTCCGGCTGCAGCGCTCGAGTGACGGTCGCGTTCGGAGGCGCTTTCATCGACAGGATTGCTGTTGACGCTGAATCGGGACGCATTGAGGCCGACAGGTCACAATCTCATCTTCTGCCCTTTCCATCGCGACTCCTTCACATTGCGAAAAAACTGAGATCGCCAATGCACGAGCCGTCGTTCGAGAGATCTCTGAATCTGTTCGTCGATTCAGCTCGATCTGGAATAGACTTCCATCCCAACCTCGACGATGGCTGCGCGTCCCTCGAAATAGCTTTAGCGGCCAGAAACTCGGCGGCATCTGGATTGCCCATATCGATGGGAAGCTGCAAACTTGGACAGAATGAATAGATCCCATCCGCAAGCCGCACTGTCGGTCATCCTGCCGACGGCCGACGATTACTCCACAATCCGTTTGACAGTCCGCGCGCTCCGTGCGCAGACAGCCCGGCATCGTCTCGAGCTCGTCATGGTCGTGCCGAACGATCATCCGCATCTAGTCGAATCCGAGCTCACCGGGTTCGCGAGCGTCAGAATCGTGAATGCAGGCCCGATGCAGACGTCGAATCGTTCGCGCGCCGCCGGAATCCGGGCCGCGACAGCGCCGATTGTTGTGCTGGCCGAGGATCATTCATTCCCTGATCCGGATTGGGCTGATGCGTTGATCACTGCTCATCAGGCACGGTTCGCAGTCGTTGGGCCAGTGCTGAGAAATGCAAATCCGCGCAGCATGCTGAGCTGGGCGAATCTGCTGCTGGAGTACGCTCCGTGGCTCGAGGGTACGCCGGGCCAGGAGATGAAGGATCTTCCCGGGCACAACAGTGCCTACCGGCGTGACCTGCTGCTCGAATTTGGTGAAGACCTGGATGAGCTCTTCGAAGTTGAAGCAGTCATTCAGCGGGAGATAGTCGCACGCGGACATCGCATGCTGCTCGAGCCGCGTGCAGTGACGAATCATCTCAACTTCTCGAGATTCAAGCCAAGCATCATGCTCCGTTTCAATGCGGGGCGCGCGTTTGCGGCGTATCGAACAACAGGGTGGCCGATGGCGAAGCGTGCGCTTTACGCCCTCGCGTCGCCTCTCATCCCGATGGTGCGTTTTGTGAGGATCGCTCGGTTCGTTCTGCAATCGAACACGTATCGCTTCCTGATGCCGGCAGTGCTGCCTCCGCTCGCGGCTGCTTTGATATTTGACGGGCTCGGTGAGCTCACAGGATACATCATCGGTCCCGGAGACTCTCCAAAAACGCTCGGCAGCATCGAATTCAATCGCATGCGATTTCTCGATGCGGGTGATCGCCGTGATCTTCAAAGCAGACTCGATGAGCTCGATCCTGATACCACGGCCACCGCGCTCGCGGGCTGAGCTGTGAGACTGGTCTCGATCATCATCCCGACGTTCAACCGGCTCGCGGAGCTGGAGCGCTGTCTCGAATCGATCGGCAGGATGAACCGGAGCGGGTTCAATGTCGAGCTGATAATTGTAAATGATGGAGGAGCAGCTCCAGATGACCAGCGGCTGACCTCGCTCGCGAACGGAGTCGAGCTTCACCTGCTTTCACAGCCTCAGTCAGGTCCCGCTGCTGCGAGAAATCTCGGCGTGCGCGCTGCACGCGGCGACTGGTTTGCGTTCATCGATGACGACTGTCTGCTTCCGAGCGACTGGCCTGCGCGGGTATCGGATGCGATTCGACGTCATCCAGGCTCGATGATCGGAGGGCGCACCGTGAACGATCTCACGACCAACGCCTTCTCCGAAGCAAGCCAGACGCTGGTGGAGTATGTCTACGAGTACTACAACATCCAGTCGCGACAGCGAACCCCGATGTTCGCATCCAACAACATGCTTGTTCCCGCCGCGCCGCTCAAAGCCCTTGGCGGGTTCGACGAAAGATTCCGCACGGCCGAAGACCGGGAGCTGTGCAGGCGGTGGAATGACGCAGGGCATGCAACTGTGTACGAGCCGGGTGTGGTTGTCCTGCATGCTCACGACCTGAACATGGCCTCGATGCTCCGCCAGCATTTCGCATACGGCCGTGGCGCATTCCCATACTGGGAAAAGAAATCGGGGAGCCTTCGCGCCATTGCTGTCGAGCCATTCGGGTTCTATCTCGCGATGCTGAGCTATCCCTTCCGCATGCGAAAGCGCAATGCACTCATGCTTGGAATGCTCATCGCCGCGAGCCAGATCGCAAACGCGGGTGGCTTCGTATTCTCTATTGCCTGTAAATCACTCCGCCTTTCATCACGAACGTCACCTGCTCGGTCCGGTGAATATCCTCGAGAGGATTTCCCGGCACCGCCACAATATCCGCAAGCTTCCCTGCCTCGATAGTTCCAACCCGCTTGTCCCACCCGAGCAGTTTCGCGCCGTTCAACGTGCCGGCGGTGAGCGATTGAATGGCAGTGAGCCCGCCCCATTCCATCATCAGCCCGAATTCCTTTGCATTCGTGCCGTGCGGAATCACACCTGCGTCCGTACCGAGTGCAATGGTGACGCCGCGCTGCGCCGCGATGTGAACACCCTTGCGCATCGCCGCTGAAGCGGCGAGCGCCTTCTCGGCACGAAGCCCCTTCAACACTCCGTTCTTCGCAAACGCCTCCGCAGCCGCACCGGCCATCAGCGTCGGCACGAGGAAGGTTCCGCGCTGCGCCATCATCCGCGCTGCTTCATCATCCATAAAAGACCCGTGCTCGATCGATGTAACTCCAGCACGTGTTGCGATCTTGATTCCTTCGGTTCCGTGCGCATGCGCTGCGACTTTGCGGTCGAGCTTAGTTGCCTCGTCGACGATCGCCTTAATTTCTTCGTACGTGTACTGTGTCGCGCCAACGGCATCACCTTCTGACAACACACCACCGGTTGCGCACACCTTTATCACGGTCGCGCCGTATTTCACCTGATATCGAACGGCCTTCCTCACTTCCTCTACACCGTCGGCAATGCCTTCTTCGGGCCCGGCTTCGAGGAGACCGGGCCTCCAGCCGTTGTCATCGCAGTGGCCACCGGTGATTCCCAGCGCATGTCCAGCAGCTTCAATGCGGGGGCCGACTGCTCGCCCTTCGTCGATTGCCTGTCGCAATGCGATGTCGTCAAAATTGCCTGAGCCGACAACGCGGATCGACGTGAAGCCTGCCATCAGAGTCTTGCGAGCGTTCTCAACTCCGAGGATGGCGGCGTATCCCGGATAATCCTTTACAGATGCGTCATCCGCATGGGGATCGCCGAGTGTCCTGCCTGCTATGTGTGTGTGCGCGTCGATGAATCCAGGAAGGAGTGTGACGTCGCCCAGATCGATCACTTTCGCGCCGGCAGGAACACTGACGCTCGACGCGGTTCCTGCCGCAACAATTTTCTCGCCGCTCACCACAATTACGGCATCACGTACGACCGAAGGGCTTGCAACAGTGACCATTCGTTGCGCGCGAATGGCGATTGTCTGAGGCGCGGGTGCCTGCGCAGTCAGAGTCGCCGCGCTGACTGTCAATGCCGCGGGAAGAGTACGCCAGATCAGTTTCATCATCGTGGAGTGGGGATGTTAGTCGTACGCGGTCAGAACTCTCAAAGCCGAGGGGCAGGAAGATACTGTCAAAGTCGCTGAACCGGCGCGGCGGAGCTCGCCATCAGTCTCGTATGCAGGTGGACCAGGAAACTCGAGCTCGAATGACTGCGAGCGATCCATCATGCATTCAGGGTATTTCAGATGGTCACCTTTAGTCGCTGCCGATAGTACCGCCACTCTCCGGCTCGCAGGCAGATCGAGGATCTCAATGAGATCGAGCTCGCCGTCATCAATTCGCGCGCCGGGAGCGACGCGAAACATCCCGCCGAAGTACTCAGTGTTCGCGACAACCAGCAGCATGTGCCGCGACGCGAACCCTTTGTCCACGGAAACTTCGAAGCCGCGATACCCAAACAGCTGCTGAAACGCCGTATACAGATAGAC
>DASROK010000146.1:0-2249 GCA_035646915.1 Gemmatimonadaceae bacterium | reverse complement strand
CAACCAGAGCGCGCGTTACGGATTCATTGAAGCGGCTGGCGACCACGGCGATGCGGCGCGAGGCACCAGCTGGATTGCCTGTAAATTCAGCCATTCAGGAAACCAGCAGGTGTCCCAGCTTCTCCCGCTTGGCGTCGAGATATCCGGCGTTCTCGTCTGTTGCCGGCGGAACAATTGCCACTCTCTCGTCAACCACGAGGCCGTAACCTTCGAGGCCTACGAGCTTTCGAGGATTGTTGGTGAGTGGGCGAATTCTTTTCAATCCAAGATCGAGAAGGATTTGCGCTCCGATTCCGTAATTCCTGAGATCCGGCTTGAATCCGAGCTGCTCGTTTGCTTCCACCGTATCGGCTCCGGTATCCTGAAGCTCGTATGCCTTGAGCTTGTTCAGGAGTCCGATGCCGCGTCCTTCCTGGTCGAGGTACACAATCACTCCCCGGCCTTCCTCGGAGATTGTCTTCATCGCGGTGTGAAGCTGCCACCCGCAATCGCAGCGCAGCGAATGGAAGACATCACCTGTCAGGCATTTCGAGTGCATCCGCACGAGGACGCTGTCGTCGCTGTCTTTCACATCGCCAAGCACGAGCGCGATGTGCTCATGACTGTCGACGTCATTCCTGTAGCCAACCACTCGCCACACTCCGAACTCGGTTGGCAGCCGGGCTTCCGCAACGCGATGCACGAGACGCTCTGACTGAAGGCGATACGCAACAAGCTGCGCGACACTGATGAAGGTGAGGTTGTGCTCCCTCGCGAACTTCTCGAGCTGCGGACGGCGAGCGGTTGTGCCGTCCTCGTTGAGAATCTCGCATACGACTCCAGCCGGATAGAGTCCCGCGAGACGTGCAAGATCAACGGCTGCCTCGGTGTGTCCGACTCGCTGCAGCACACCGCCATCGCGTGCGCGCAGCGGCGAGATGTGTCCCGGCCGTCTCAAATCCGCAGGCACAGTTGCTGGATCTACTGCGACTCGAATTGTCTTCGCTCGATCCTGTGCGCTGATTCCGGTCGTCACACCAAATCTCGCTGCTGCGTCGATGGTGACGGTGAAGGCAGTGCGTTGTTCCTCGGTGTTTTCCTTGCTCTGCTGCGGGAGCTGAAGCTGATCTGCACGTTCGCCGGTAAGGGCGAGGCAGATCCAGCCTCCCGCTTTCTTGATCATGAAGTTCACGAGCTCGGGCGAAATGTGCTGCGCCGCGCAGATCAGGTCTCCCTCATTTTCGCGGTCTTCGTCATCCGCTACGATGATGAGCTTCCCTGCCTTGACGTCGGCTATCGCCTGCTCGACGGTTGCCAATTGCATTAAGCTGCCCCTTTGACCAGCCTCGGGCGGTCAGGTTTTCAGATAAGGCGCTGCAAGACGTTGAATGTACTTGCCCACGACATCGGTCTCGACGTTAACCCTGTCCCCCTGCCGCAGGTCCTGCAAGGCAGTGTGGTGCAAGGTGTAGTCGATCAGCGCCACCTGCAACTTATCACCATCCAGGGCATTCACGGTAAGGCTGACACCGTCGAGGGCCACTGAGCCATGCAGAACCAGTGTTTGAGAAAGCCCGGCGGGCAGGCCCACATTCATTAGAAGGGTATCCGGAAGCTTTTCTGTTCCCTCGATGTGGCCGACTCCATCGACATGACCCTGCACGATGTGACCACCAAGGCGTTGATCCCCGCGTACAGAGCGCTCCAGATTGACCCGCTTGCCTCGCTTCCACTCGCCAATCGTAGTGCGGCTTATGGTCATCACCATTGCCGCGACCGTGAACCATCCCGGGCCGCAGGTGCGGACCGTGAGACAGGGGCCGCTCACCGCGATGCTTTCTCCCGGTTCTACTTCAGTGAAAGTCGAAGCGATTCGAAGCTCGACGCCGGCATCGGTCTTGTCTATCGACTCGATGACACCCACTTCTTCAATGAGTCCGGTGAACACTATGCACGCCTCACTGAATATACTGAGAGCACATCGTCCCCAAGGGCGCGAGTTTCGAGCAGCTTGAAACGTGGTGCGTGCTCGACTTCCTGTGACGCAATCGCGGAGAATCCGCCGAGCGCTCCTTCGCCAAGGATGATCGGGGCGCGGAAGATTACAAGCCGATCGACATGGCTCCCGGCAAGGAACGACGCAGCCAGTCCCGCTCCGCCCTCAACCAGCAGCGAAAGAACACCTCGACTCTTCAGCTTCATGAGCGCTTCATCGATGTCATGAGCTGTCAGCTGTTCGACGCCAAGGTTTGCAAGGTCTGGAGAAAGCC
>DASROK010000145.1:0-19692 GCA_035646915.1 Gemmatimonadaceae bacterium | reverse complement strand
GATCGCGGACGCGGACGAAACCAGCGCGGACGCGGACGCAACAACAATCGCAATCAGAGAGGAGATCAGGGACCACGCCAGCCGATGGCACCCGTTGTCCCGGACAGCGAAACGACGGGCTGGTATGATCCATCGCGAGATGGCGGATTCATTCGCCGCGCTGCAAACAGCTATCTGTCGGATCCATCAGACGCGTACGTCCCGCCGCAAATCGGCAGACAGCACAATCTCCGCCGCGGTGACCAGGTTTTCGCCACCACAGGAAGAGATCAGCGCGGCCGCAACGTCGTCGCTGAGGTTACTCAGATAAACGGCGCCGATCCCGCACTCGCGCTGAGACGTCCGGACTTCGGCGCGCTCATCGCTTCGTATCCGGATCGAAAGCTCAAGCTTGAAACAGGACGTCCTGCCAAGGGCGGACCTGAGCTCACACGACGTGCAATCGATCTCATCGCGCCAATCGGATACGGCCAGCGAGCACTCATCGTCGCTCCGGCACGTGCTGGAAAGACAATGCTTCTGCAGGCAATCGTCGAAGGTGTTGCGGTGAATCATCCTGAAGCAGCGCTTCTCGTTCTTCTCGTGGATGAGCGGCCGGAAGAGGTCAGCGAGATGATCACGTGGGGCTATGGTGAAGTCGTCGCATCGAGCTTCGACATGCCGGCCGCGCGCCACACCGATGTCACGGAGATGGTTCTCGAGAGAGCGCGCAGGCTTGTCGAGCTCGGCAAGGATGTCGTGATCGTGCTCGATTCCATCACTCGAATGGCACGTGCATACAACACGGTCGAACGCGGAACCGGACGCACGCTGAGCGGCGGTCTCGATGCAACAGCAATGGCAAAGCCGAAGGCATTTTTCGGATCGGCTCGTTCGGTTGCGCCGGAGCATGGCGGTGGATCACTCACAATCATCGCAACGGCTCTCGTCGAGACAGGCTCGCGCATGGACGACGTCATCTTTGAGGAGTTCAAGGGAACGGGCAACTGCGAGATCAAGCTCGACCGGTCACTTGCCGAAAAGCGCATCTATCCGGCAATCGATGTAGCTACAAGCGGAACCCGTCGCGAGGACAAGCTCTTCAAGCCCGAGCAGCTCGAGCATGTCTACACTTTGAGGCGCGGGCTGCAGCAGATGCCCTCATCCTCGGCGATGGAATGGCTCATCAAGAGGATCGCCGGCACACCGGGGAACGACGCCCTCCTCGAGGGTCTCTAGACACTAGCAAGGCGCGGTTCCCTCATCGGCCCGCGCCTTGCTCTTAGAGAGCCCCATGGAGTGCCCCCGAAAAGGATGGCTCTCCGGGGTCGCGGCTCTCATGCTGCTGCTTCCGGGAGTCGTTTCCTCGCAGACACCCCCGACTGCCAGCAAGGAACCTCCAAAGACGGAGGTCGACCGGCTCATATTCAAGGGCGTAAAGTCGGTGGACCGGAAGGATCTGACGCTGAGCCTTTACACCGAGCCCTCGCACTGCGTGAGCCTCGTGCTGACTCCGCTCTGCTGGCTCACTCACGCCCATTACGTCTACGCGCGTCATTTCCTGAATCACGAAGAGCTCCAGCGGGACGTCCTGCGTGCGGAGGTCTACTACTGGAAGCGCGGCTTTCGCGAGACACTCGTCGACACGCTCGTCGACAAAAAAGGCGATCATCACGCGAACGTCACCTTTCTCGTGAACGAAGGTCCGCCGACGATCGTCTCGGACATTTCGGTTTCTCAGTCGAAGCCGGTGTTGTCGGCTCGTGAGATTTCCGATCGGCTGGTGCTCGAGGAAAAGCATCCACTCAATCTTCTCAGGCTCGATTCGACTGTCGTCTTTCTTTCGCAGCGTCTCTGGGAGAAAGGCTACGCCGATGCTCTCGTCGACACGAATGTCGTCATCGACACCGCGACAAAAACTGCGACTGTCGGAATCGATTTGAATCCCCGGTGGATTGCGACGGTTTCAGACATCATCATCGAAGGCAACAAGCAGGTCGACACGCGCACGATACTCAAATCCATGCGGCTGCACCCCGGCGCAATATTCCGGCGTTCGGATCTCCTGCGCAGCCAGCGTGCGCTGTACGAATCCAATCTTTTCAAGCGCGCGTCGATCGATATTCCCCGTCAGGGAGATTCATCCAAGGTCCTGATAGTCAACGTGACCGAAGCGCCTTTGCGCGAAGCCCGATTCAGCGGTGGCTTCAACACGATCGATTTCTTCCAGGTCGAAGGACGCTTCATGCATTACAGCTTCCTCGGCAGAGCCCGGCGCCTCGAGCTTCAGGCCGCGGTGGGAAATCTCTTTGCCCGCTCGCTCAACGGACGATTCATTTTCCGTGACGCGATGAGCGGCGTGATCGATCAGCGCTCGCGCTATTTCGCCCCGACATACAATGCCAGCATCAATTTCAGGCAGCCGTGGTTCGGGTCAGCCGACAACGAGCTGGGCTTGAGCGTGTTCGGGCATCGCAGAAGCGCGCCCGGCATTTACATCGACAAAGGTTTTGGCACCAGCGCGACATTCACTCGCGAAGTGCTCGAGCGTGCGCCTGTCAGTTTGAACTATCGGTTCGAGCTCAATCGCGTCGATGCGGGCGACGTTTACTTCTGCATCAACTTCGGTATTTGCGATCAGTCGACACTCGGCGCTTTGCGCGAGCGCCATCGACTGTCACCACTGACTCTCACCGGCTCGATCAATCGCGCGAATGATCCTCTTGCTCCAACAAAAGGTTATCGCGCGACGGCAGATCTCGAGCATGCATCGTCATTCACCGTTTCCGATTTCCGGTACAACCGCGCAAGTGCTGATGCTGCCACCTACTATCCTGTACGCAAGCGCGGTGTGATTGCGGGACATGTGAGGCTGGGGTGGATTCATCCGCTCAGGAGCACAGGTGATGCGCTGGATACGCAGGCTGACGATCTGCTTCATCCGCGAAAGCGGTTCTATGCCGGCGGCTCTCGCTCCGTACGCGGATTCGCCGAGAATCAGCTCGGTCCGCGTGTGCTGACCATTCCGAACGCGCGCCTGAGACGGAAGGATCCGGGATGCACGGAAGACGTCGACATCACTCTCTGCGATCCGAATGCGCCTGACATTTCGCGCCTTGATTTCGAGCCGCGACCACTCGGCGGAAATATTGTCGCTGAGACGAGCGCCGAATTTCGGTTTCCTGTGTGGCGACAGATAATGGGCGCAGCATTCATCGATGCAGGTTACGTGGCGCAACGGCAGAATCCCGACCTTCCAAAAAGCAAAGCTGCAATCACCCCTGGATTCGGCGTGAGATATCTGTCGCCGGTTGGTCCGATCAGGATTGATTTTGGTGTGAATCCCGGACGCACTGAAGATCTGCCTGTGGTTACCGAGACCACGGTCAACGGTCGCACTGCGCTGGTCAGGCTCCAGAAAAAGCGAAACTTCGACGTAGTTGCGGGTAAAGGCGGATTTCTCGACCGGCTTCAGATTCACCTCTCGATAGGAGAGGCATTCTGATGAAGAAAGGCCTGATCCGATTCATTGCGGCTCTCGCGATTGTAGCCGTGCTGATTGTGATCGGCGTCTTCACGCTTACCAATACCGACTGGGGACGGGAGCAGGTTCGCAAGCGGATCATTTCCGCGCTGGAGCAGAACTCGCACGGAATCATCAAGGTCGGGAAGGTTACGGGGAACCTGCTCAAGGGATTTACGCTTCACGATCTCTCGATCACCGACAGTGCCGGTGCGCCATTCGTCGTCGCAAAGGAAGCGTCAGCGCGCTATACGCTGCGATCACTCACGAACAAGCGCGTCGAATTCGATGATGTGACTCTGGTGAACGCGGTCATCGTCCTCGACCGGCAGCCTGGTGGCCGCTGGAACTACGATCGGATTTTCCCGCGTGACACTGTCACTCCCGCGGGTCGCCGCAAAACCGGATGGGGAACGTGGATTCGATTCACTGATGTCACGCTTGTAGAAACCGATCTCACTGTCAAATCGCCGTGGGAGCCCGATGCCTCTCTCACTGGCGCAGAGCGGAACGACGTCATTCGCGAAGCACTTGGCCCGGAAGGCCGCTATGCGCTGGTGAAAGTTCCGGCAGGTTATCAGAAGGTTTCCAAATTCCATCACATCAACGCGAAGCTTCCTCTTCTGCGACTCGAAGATCCCGCCTACAAGACACGACGCGCCGATGTTGCATCGCTGAGCATGATTGCCGAGCCGTTCCGCCCGCCTCTGGTCGAAGTGAAATCACTTGTCGGCGGTTTTGATTTCACCAGCGATTCGGTGTGGTGGCAGGATGTGCGGGTGAAACTCCCCAACAGCAATCTGCGCGGAAGCGGAAGATACACTGTCGCGAACAACAACATGACGCTCCGGCTGCGTGGTGACCCGGTTGCGGCAGCCGACATTCGCTGGGTGTACCCACGCATACCTGAAAAGGGATCGGGAACACTCGACTTTGCGATGGACTGGGTAGGTGATACCAGCATTTACATCGCGCGGAACGCAGACGTTCGCATCGAGGATGCGCATCTCGTCGGCGACCTCGGCATCACTGTCGCCGAAGACATGTCGGTTCATAACACCGACATTCGCTTTACTGGAGTCGACACACGGCTGATAGAGCAGCTCTTCCCCACCATCAAGCCGCCAAGGTCGGGGATAGTCTCGGGCAGGACGAAGCTGGAGGGGAATCAGAAAGATCTTGCAGTGGATGGTGACTTCACCTTCCGCGATCGCCGCGTCGGGCTGAACCGCGTAATCGCAATCGGCCACATGGGATTCGCAAACGGAAAGTTCCGCGCGGACAATCTTCGTCTCACGATGCGGCCTGTGCAGGTGGATCTCGCGCGCGACTACAATCCCACCATGCCGATTCACGGGACCATCACGGGCACCGCTGTCCTCAACGGTTCGACCGAATCGCGGATGATGGCGAAGGCAGACATCACGCATGTCGATCGCGGTGCGGTTTCCCGCATGACCGGCACGGTTACAACGCGCGCCGGAGCGGGCTCGAAGTTCAGCTCCAGCTGGTTCGACGTCGATGCCCAGCTCCATCCGCTTTCACTGGTTACAGTCGGACGATTTTTCCCGAAGGCCGGCCTTCGCAGCGAAGCTGCCGGTCCATTGCATCTCACTGGAACAATGCGCGATCTCGCAGTGCGAACCAATCTGTCGTTCCCAGACGGTGGCTCACTCGACGTTACGGGAAAGCTCGATCTCGCAAGCCGTGCCAAGGGCTACGACGTCGACCTGAATGCGCAGCTCTTCAACGCGAACACGATCCTGGCCAAAGCTCCGAGAACTTCCGTCACGGCAACGGCATCTGCCGAGGGACGCGGAACTGATCCGGCGACGATGCGCGCCAACATCGCAGCAGATGTGCAGTCGTCGACGTATGACACACTCGCGATCACTTCCGCCAAAGTCAGACTTGCTGCCGCAAATGGAATCGCGCGAGTAGACACGCTGGCTGTTGAGATTCCGCAGGGAGTCGCGAACGCGAGCGGCACCTTCGGTCTCGCGGCAGGAAAAAGCGGCGAGCTTCGTTATCACGTTGTCGTCGATTCACTCGCCCGCCTCTCGTCTCTCCTGCCGCCGGCGGATACTGGCATGGTTCCCCCCCGCCCAGGCATTCTGGCTGAACGGCTGGCACGTGTGCGCGCAGATTCGGCGAAAGAGGCGAAAGCAACTCAAGTCGAGCGTGCGGCGCTTGGCAAGCCGCCCGTGACTCTCGCAGCTGTGGATACGCCGACTGCAGTCAGCAGGACCCTTCTCGCGGGCTCTCTCACAGCCGATGGTGTTGCCACCGGCAACATCAAAAACTTTGGTCTCAAGGGTACAGCAAGCGGAGCGAACATTGTCGCTCGCGGGAATACCATCGCCCGCTTCAATGCACAGTACGACTGGACCAATGCGCTCACTCCGCAATCACATGTGGATGTCACTGCATCAGCCGCGCGCGTAGTTGCCGGAGGATTTGACCTCGACAGCGTTCACACGCACATCGGCTACACCAAGCCGCAGGGAACTGCTGAGCTGACCGTGGTGCAAAACGCGAGGAATGTCTACAGCCTGAATGCCGACTATCTCCTCGAGAAAGTGCGGAATGAGCTGCGGCTCAATCGCATGCAGCTGCGTTTTGACAGCACTGTGTGGGCCTCGACAGGCCCTTCCGTTATTCACTGGGGACAGTCGGGAATTGACGTCGACAAGCTCGAGCTGAGAAATCAGGGAATTGGCCGAATCTTTGTCGACGGCTTGATTCCGAAGGAAGGCCGCGCTGATGTTCACGTCGCAGTCGACAACTTCGCGGTTGAAGACCTGATTGCGCTTGCGCAAAGCGACATTCCGGCGCGCGGTCTCGTGTCGCTCGACGTGAGAGCACAGGGGACAGCAGAGGATCCCACGCTGGCCGGATCATTCGGGACGCAGAACTTCCTCTACAACGGCGTGATCGTTCCGGAAGTTCACGGGACATTCAATTACGCCAATCAGACACTGACGGGCCGGGCCGATGCGACTCAGCAGGGATCGAGTCCGATTTTCACTGCAGAAGGGACCGTCCCGGTCAATCTTGCTTTCCGCGGTGTTACCGGATCGCGTCTGCCGCGTGATCGGCAAATCGATCTTGCCGTACGAGCAGACAGCCTGCCGCTCAACCTTCTTCCACAGTTCAGCACATACGTCACCAACATGCGCGGAAGGGCAGTCGCGCAATTCAAGGTGAACGGGACCTTGAGCCATCCCGAGCTCACCGGCCAGCTCAAGCTCGACACGGCATCGGCGCACCTCTCGAAGCTTGGCATCGATCTCAAGAGAATGACCGGATCGATCAGAATGCTCAAGGACACGGTGATTGTCGATTCTCTTGTCGCGTACAGCGGCGGGCGAATCGCGATAACAGGCGGCCTTGGAATTGGATCGCTGCGCTCTCCGTCGTTCGATCTCAAGGTGTTCGCAAACAACGCGATAGTGATGCTGAACGACAATGGGTATCTCAAGTCGAACATCGATCTTGCCATCAACGGGCCGTTCAGCGACACACATGTCGGCGGGAATGTCAGGCTCCTTGACGGAGTGATTCGTGTTCCGAAGTCAGAGGGAAAGAAGATCATTGGCGCACAGGATCCCGCGCTGTTCAACGTGCTCGATACAGCCGTGATGGCGAATCGTGAGATTTTTCCGTCGCAGTCGCCGCTCCTGGCGAACCTGAGAATGGATGTGAACCTTCAGGTGGATCGCGACGTGTTCGTTCGATCACCTGACTACAACGTGGAAGTGTACAGCGACGGCAATCTCGCGGTGCACGTCAATCGCGCAAAGCAGTCGCTGGTTCTGGACGGAATTCTCCTCAGCGAGCGCGGCGTATACCGGTTCCTCTCGAAGCGGTTCGACATCAGCCGCGGATCCGCGACCTTCACCAACTCCGAAGAGCTGAATCCGACGCTCCAGGTCGCTGGTTACTACGAGGTTCGCCTTCCCGGTCGTGAAGCGCTGAATATCCGGATCCTGATCGGGGGAACGCTGCGCAATCCGCAGGTCTCACTCGAGAGCGATGCGCAGCCACCGATTCCACAGAGCGACCTGTTGAGCTATCTCGCATTTGGAAGATCGACCTCATCACTGCTTCAGCTCGAGGGCTCGGGTCTCGCCACAGGTGACAATATTGTCGGCGCCGGAGCCGCACTCGCATCGAAACAGCTCGCATCAGTCGCACTCGGCGTATTTGCGGATCAGCTCTCAGCGGAAGCGGCGAAATCCCTCGGCGTCGATGTGTTCAACATCGCTCCAGCTGATGTCCAGACCGATGTCGGCAGCTTCCTCCGTGGCACCGAGATCGAGGCAGGCAAGTACATCAAGTCGCACAGTTTCCTTGCGCTCCAGGTCCGCCCCGATCCGTCCGCGCTGCAGCGGCCGGGAATTCTGCTTCAGCACCGCTTTGGCGGACTTCGCGGGTACAGCTTCGAGAGCAGCCTGCAGCCCCGCTATCTATTGAAGCAGCCGACTCTCGATCTGCAGACTCCGACAACGACGAGTGTCTTCAGCTTTTTCCTCATTCGTAACTGGAGATTCTAAGTCACGCCCGTCGGATTTGAAGCAGTCTGACTTTGTGTTACAAAGTACTTGACGCAATAGACCCGGTCGAATAAGATTCGGGTATGACCGACCCCGAGATCGAAACCGATCCACGCGAGCTGACCATCTGGCTCGCCGCGATCGGAGTCGCGGCACTCGGCACATGGATCCTGTACGACGGGCTTCCCGGTATCAACTGGGGAATATGGACAACCGCCGCCGCACTCGGACTCTTCTTCTTTCAGCGGGCGTCTCTGTCGCGCGCAGTCGTGATCCCCGCTGCGGCCGCAATCGTGATCGCGTTCGGCGCAACAGTAACCGCGGACGAGTTCATGAACTTTCTCACCGTGCTGTCGGTGATCGTTCTTCTCGCATTCGCGATGCTGCTGTCGCCTGACCCGAGGCTTCGCAGAATCACCGCTGCATTTTTTCTTGCCGCTCCCATTGTTGCATTTGCGTCCGCCTGCATCGAGGCGCTCAAGCGAGCCTCGCACGCGCTGGCGCTCGTTCGCTCGGACCGCGCCAGATCTGTATTGCGCGGTCTGATAATCACGCTGCCTGTGGTGATCATCTTCGCGCTCCTTCTTTCCACCGCAGATCCGATCTTCGCAGACTGGCGCGAAGCGGTGAAGAACCTCATCGCGAACTGGGAATTTCTTCCCCGCACTGTCTTCTTCATCGCGCTTCTCACCATCACGCTCGGCGCTTATGGATTCGCCATTTACACGGAACCAAAGCCGGGCCAGCTGTCAGAACGTGAGCCCAGAAAGTTCATCGGTGCGACCGAGCGCCTGATGCTGCTCTCGAGTGTTGCGCTGCTCTTCTGGATTTTCCTCGCAGTTCAGCTGAGCTATTTCTTCGGCAATCTGCCCGAAGTTCAGGGATCGGGAATGACGTTCGCCGAGTATGCAAGACGCGGGTTTGCGGAGCTGACTGTGGTTGCCACTGCGAGCGTTGTGCTGATTCTCGTGAGCGAGCGCTTCGGACTGACTGACGCCCGAAGCGGCAAGCTTCGCATTGCAACACTCGCAGTCCTCGTCGGCGTTCTGTTTCTTCTCGCATCGGCATTCAATCGCGTTCTGCTTTACGAGGAAGCGTACGGGTTCACTACTTCACGACTTTATGCCCAGGCCTACATGCTCATTGTCGCGGCGGCGCTGTTTGCATTGGGCTGGGAGATGCGCGGAGAGATAGAGCCATCGCGATTCTTCAGGCGCACGTTCGCAACCGCGACAGTGGTCTTCATTGTGCTGCTTTACTGGAATCACCACGCGTGGATTGCAAACCGCAACATCGATCGCGTTGCGTCGACAGGTAAGCTCGATATCGTTTACCTCACGCGCGATCTCGCTCTTGACGCGATTCCAACGGTTGTCGAGCGTTTGCCTTCCATTCCAGAGCCGATGCGATCAGATCTTCAGCGCGCGCTCATTGCCCGCAACGCCAGGCGCTCCCCCCGCTTGTTCAACAACACCTGGTACCAGTTCAACATCAGCCGCTCAGCGGCAAAAGAGGCGTTGGCGAGATTGCAGTAAGCGCGGCTATCTGGGTCCGTATTCATCCCAGAACACTGCCATTGCGCGCATCCCGATCCGGAAATTCTCTTCGCTGATCCACTCGTCGGGAGCATGAGCGTTTTCGCCAGGTAATCCAAATCCGACGAGAAGCACAGGAGCGCCGAGGATTTTTTCGAAGTCTCCAACGACGGGAATCGATCCGCCTTCACCGACAATCACCGGCTCTTTTGCGAACGCTGTTGCAAGCGCTCGTCGCGCGGCGTCGAACAACGGTCCCTTCAGCTCGGCTCTCCACGGTCTTCCGCCGTGCAGATATTTCACCGTCGCTTTCACACCAGCGGGCGCGAATTTATCCACGTGCGCCTGCATCACCTTCACGATCTCCAGCGGAGTCTGATCCGGAACAAGCCTGCAGCTCACCTTCGCCATCGCGCACGATGGCAGCACAGTCTTTGCGCCCTGCCCCGTGTAGCCGCTGAGCAGTCCATTCACTTCGCAGGTCGGGCGGGTCCACAGTCGCTCCAGCGTCGTGTAGTCTTTCTCTCCACCGAGCTCCGGCGATCCTGTCTCTTTCGTGAAATTCGATTCGTCAAATGGCAGGTCGTGCATCTGCTCGCGAACTTTCGCAGGCCATTCGCGTACCGAGTCATAGAAACCGTCGATAGCGACGTGCCAGTTTTCGTCGTGCATGCTTGCAACGATTCGGGCGAGAGCTGTTGCGGGATTGATCACCGCTCCACCGTATGCACCGGAATGCAGATCGACTGAAGGTCCTACGACGTTGATCTCGAAGTACGCGAGTCCGCGCAGCGAAGACAGAATTGATGGCTGGCCCGGGGCGAACATTGCCGAATCGGATATGACGACCGCTTCGCTCGCGAGAAGATCTTTCTTCGCTTCGATGAAGTTCTCGAGGTTGTCGCTTCCAACTTCCTCTTCGCCTTCGGCAATCACCACGACATTCACCGGAAGCTTGCCGCGGGTTTTGAGATGCGCTTCCAGTGCCTTGACGTGCAGGAAGAGCTGTCCCTTGTCGTCCACGGATCCGCGTGCGTAGATGTTTCCGTTGCGCACCGTTGGCTCGAACGGTGGTGACGTCCACAGCTCGAGCGGCTCGGCTGGCTGCACGTCGTAGTGTCCGTAGACCAGAACGGTCGGCGCTCCGGGAGCTCCGCGCCACTCGCCTATTACGACTGGGTGTCCCGGCGTTTTATAAATCGTTGCTGTGAGCCCCGCATCCTCCAGCGACTGCTTGAGCCACTCCGCGGCGCGGACTACGTCGTTGTCGTTCTCCGATTTTGCGCTGACGCTTGGAATTCTCAGGAAATCGAACAGCTCATCCCGGATTCGGGGATAATTGGCGTCGAAGAATTGAATCAGATCAGAATTCGATTTTGCAGTCATTGGAATCGTTGTTTATTGAAGCCGCAGAACCGTTGCCATCCCGGCAAACGTCGCAAGCAGCGAACAAATTACGCTCAACACTATGTAGCCCGTGGCTTTCAGGTATTCACCCCCGCCAAGCAGCCCAACCGTCTCGAGGCTGAAAGCGGAAAAAGTAGTGAACCCCCCGCAGAATCCAGTGATCAGCGCCGCCCGCATTGCGGGATGCGTCTGTACGTTCATGTAATGCTGCGAGAGAATACCAATCAGGAAGCATCCGCTCACGTTGACAAGCAAAGTGCCGATCGGAAATGGCGCTCCTGCAAGCTTCTGCGCCGCTCCTCCCAGCACGTAACGCGAAACGCTCCCTGCAGCGCCTCCCAGCGCAATCCAGAAAAGCATCGGGGGAAGTTAATGGCATACTGCATCCTGCGTGCTGGTCCGTTACTGGCATCGCTCTCCTTCATGCGTGAGGTCGCTCATGGCGCCGAAGAGTAAGCCTGTCACGGAAACCCAGGTTTCCGCCGGCGGCGCGGTGTTGCGTAAAACCCCTGCCGGTCTCGCGGTCGCTCTCATTTCAGTCGGCAATCCGCCTCGGTGGCAGCTGCCGAAGGGCCTGGTCGATGCCGGCGAAACTTCCGAAGCGGCCGCCGTCAGAGAGGTAAGAGAAGAGGCTGGACTCGTCGCAAAACCCGCCGGACTGGTCGAGGAAGTAGAGTACTGGTACCAGTCGAAGCGCGGAAACGAACGAATCAGATATCACAAATTCGTAAACTTTTTTTTGATGTGGTACGAGTCCGGTGACGTTTCCGACCATGACAACGAGGTAAATGAAGCGCGCTGGTTTCCCGTTACGGATGCAATTCAGGCGCTTGCGTTCCGAAGCGAACGCACAATAGTTCAGCGGGCTGTGGAGTTAGCTGACCGATGAACGCTTTTGCTGTGAACACGGGAAAGGTATGCCTAATCGACTTGCTCAGGAAACAAGTCCGTATCTCAAGCAGCACTCTGAAAATCCGGTCGACTGGTACCCGTGGGGCCAGGAGGCTCTCGATCGCGCACGGATAGAAGACAAGCCGATTCTTCTGAGCATCGGCTATGCGGCCTGTCACTGGTGTCATGTGATGGCGCACGAGTCGTTTGAAAATCCGCAAGTTGCGCAGCTGATGAACGAGAAGTTCATCAACATCAAAGTCGATCGCGAAGAACGACCGGACATCGACGCCATTTACATGCAGGCAGTACAGGCGCTCACCGGTCACGGAGGATGGCCGATGACTGTCTTCCTCACACCATTCGGCGAGCCTTTTTACGGCGGCACGTACTATCCGCCTGAAGAACGACAGGGAATGCCGTCGTTTACGCGAATCCTCAACGCGGTGAGTGAGGCATACCGGAACAAACCGGAGTCAGTCTCCCACACAGCGCAGAAGCTCCGCGAGATTTACGACGTGACACGGATGCAGGCGCGGAGCGAAGGAGCGCTGACATCTCATGCACTGGACCTCGCGTATCGCGGAATTGCGCAGAAGTACGACGTTCGTCACGGTGGATTCGAAGGCGCCCCGAAGTTTCCGCCAACCATGACGCTGGATTTTCTCCTTCGATACTGGCGCAGGACCGGAACGGATTACGCTTTGGAGATGGTCTCCGACACGTTCCGCAAAATGGCTCACGGCGGGATCTACGATCAGATCGGCGGTGGCTTTCATAGATACGCCGTTGATGCAGTGTGGCTCGTGCCGCATTTCGAGAAAATGCTTTACGACAACGCACTCCTGATCCGGCTCGGCGCAAATCTGTGGCAGGCAACGCACGATGAAGTGTTCAGGCGCGTCACTGAGGAAACCGTACGCTGGGTGCAGCGCGAGATGACATCGCCGGATGGCGGATTCTATTCATCCCAGGACGCAGACAGCGAGGGCGAAGAGGGAAAGTTTTACGTCTGGTCCATTCATGAGCTCGAATCGCTTCTCGGATCAGATTCGCGTGTAGTGAGGGAGTACTACGGCGTAACCGCCGGAGGAAATTTCGAGGGAAAGAACATTCTTTATGTGAGACTGGACCCGTCGCTGGCTGCCGCGAGATCGGGAGTCAAACGCGAGCTGCTGGACCGCATCGTCGCCGATGCAAAAACAACGCTGTATGCCGCTCGCGCAAAGCGCGTCCCTCCCGCACGCGATGAGAAGATCCTCGCGAGCTGGAATGGTCTCATGCTGCGCGGCATCGCTACAGCGGCACGGGCCTTCGAGCGTGACGATTTTGCCAGCATCGCGATCAAAAATGCCGAATTTCTTTTCAGCCAGCTTGCAGCTGACGGACGCGTGGTGCGCTCACCATCGAACGACAGAAAAATCCATGGCTTCCTGGAAGACCATGCAGCGGTGGCCCTGGGCTTCATGTCTGTCTATGAGCTCACGTTCGAGAAGAAATGGCTGGAACGTGCGGCGGACATCGCGAATGCCATGATCGAATGGTTCTGGGACGAGCAGCTCGGCGCGTTTTTCGACACGCCGCGTGATGCCGAAGCACTGATCACCCGGCCGCGTGATGCCACCGACAACGCGATTCCATCGGGAACGTCGCTCGCCGTCGAGCTCATGCTCACTCTGGCCGAGCTGGCGCAGGATGCTGACTTGAGGCGGCGCGCGACCTTCGTGCTGGAGACACTCGCAACTCCTCTCATCAGATATCCGAGCGCCTTCGGTCACATGCTCGGCGCAGCGGACATGGCGGTCAACGGAGCCGTTGAGGTCGCAATCGCTGGTGTTCCGGCTGAGAAAAACTTCAAGGCTTTGCTCCACGAGCTGGCGACGCACTATGTGCCTTCGCTGGTTCTCGCGGGAGGAAGCGACGAAAGCGGAATCGCATTGTTGGAGGGTCGGACCGCCACGCGTGGAAAGGCAACCGCTTATGTTTGTCGATCATACGCCTGCGAGGAGCCTGCATCAGATCCGCAGCTCTTCGCATCCCAGCTCGAAAACGCCGGGCGGCTTACCGTTCAATACTGAGAGCTCCAGAACAGAGTGAGTGATTCCAGGCCGTCGTTCACACGCGGCATTTTTGCGGGCGTCGTACACGACGAGCTTCTCTTCCCTTATCCGCCCGGGCTCGAGAAAACAAATCCCGAGGAGGCGGAAACAGTCCGAAGGCTGATCGGTGAGATCGACCGGATGGAACAAACCGGAATCATCGATCCTCCGAAGTTTGACGAAGAGGAAACCGTCACCGAGGAAGTGATCGTCGAGTTTGCAAGGACGGGACTTCTCGGTCTCACCATTCCGAAGCAGTACGGCGGCCTCGAGCTTTCTGCGACTGCATACGCGCGTGTGTTCGAGCGCATCTCTGATGTCGATCCCTCACTCGCCGTCCTTGTCGGCGTGCATTGCGGGCTGGGATCGAAGGCGATTGTTCTTTACGGAAACGCCGAGCAGAAGGCGAAGTATCTGCCTAGGCTCGCGCGCGGCGAGACGCTCGCAGCTTATGCGCTTACCGAGCCTGAGACCGGGTCAGACGCACAGAATATCAAGACGACGGCAACGCTTTCGGAAGATGGATCGCAGTGGATCCTCAATGGCCACAAGATCTGGATCGGTAACGCGCACCGTGCAGGAGTGATTGCGACATTTGCGCAGACACCGGTTGAGCGCCGCGGCGAAACAGTGATGCGCCCGACTGCTTTCATCATCACGCCCGACATGCCGGGATTCTCCGTGCTCGGCACCGTAAGAAAGCTCGGCATTCGCGGCTCAACTCAGGCTGAGCTCGAGTACGAGAATCTTCGCGTTCCCAGGGACAACGTTCTCGGCGCCGTTGGAAAAGGATTTACCGTTGCGGTGAATGTTCTGAATGCCGGGCGCCTGACTCTCTCGGCTGGCTGTACTTCCGGCGCCAAGAAAATGGTCGGCGAGATGGCGAGATACGCGGAGCAGCGGATACAGTTCGGTCATCCGCTCGCGCATTTCGAGATCACGCAGAGAAAGCTCGCGCGTTTTGCAGCCGACTCATACGCGGCAGACGCGATGCTTGGAGTTCTCGCATCGCTTGCCGACAATCCCAATGCGGATTTCGCTCTCGAGGCGGCATGTGCGAAAGTCTTCGCGAGTGAGCTCATCTGGGAAGCGGCGGATGAAATGGTTCAGATTGCCGGTGGGCGTGGTTTCGTAAAGCCATTTCCATACGAGAGAATCCTGCGCGATTCGAGAATCAACCGCATCTTCGAGGGGGCGAATGAAATCCTGCGCCTGTTCATCGCGCTGAATGGAATTCAGGCGCCGGCTGAATCATTGAAGGAAGTGGGCACTGCTCTCCGCCAGCCGCTTCGCAACTTTGGCCTTCTGACCGGATTTGCGACTTCGCGAATTCGCGGAATTACTGCCAGTCTCGATATCGCCCTTCACCCCAGGCTCGAGAAGCATCGCGAGTTTTTCGAGAAGCATGTGAAAGACCTGCGCGGGGCGACGGACAGAGCGATCATCCGTCACCGCCGCGATATCGTCGAGAGGCAGCTGGTGCTGGAGCGGCTCGCGAACATGGCGATCGAGATGTTCGCCACAGCCTGCGTCATCAGCCGCACTCAAAGCCTCATCGAGGAAAAGGGCGAAGAGGGAGCTGAGCGCGAGATCTCTCTTTGTGATTTGTTCTGTGTCGAGTCAGGACTTCGATTCCGGTCTGCCCGGGATACTCTCGGCTCCTTGTCCGAAGCAACTGATGCGAAACGTCGAACTATCGCTGCTGATGTGCGTGAAGCCGGTGGCTATTTCGTCGACGACGCTATCCTCTAGTTAAGCAAAAGATCTGAACAAGACCGAAGAATAGTTCCGCAGTTCCGGCAGACAACCTTGCACTTGATGGCAAGCAAGTCCGACGATCCGCAGACATCACAGACCTCAGGGTTTTCACTCATTCGAAGTCGAGAGCCAGATCCAGCGCCTTGGCTGAGTGAGTGAGAGCACCAACCGAGATCCAGTCCACTCCTGTCTCGGCAATCGCACGCACAGTGTGAAGCGTTACGCCGCCCGATGCTTCACTGACGGCCCTGCCATCGATTAGCGCTACCGCCTGACGAAGTTTTGCGGTGCTCATGTTGTCGAGCATGATGATCTCGGCACCCGCATCCAGCGCCGCCTGAACCTGATCGATGTCGTCGCACTCTACTTCTATCGGTTTGCCCTGAGCAATTGCGCGTGAGCGCGATACGGCGAGTGCGATGTCGCCCTCGACAGCGGCGAGATGATTGTCCTTGATCAGCACCGCCGACTCGAGATCCATTCGGTGATTCGTGCCGCCGCCTGCGCGCACTGCGTATTTCTCGAGACGTCTCCAGCCAGGCGTTGTTTTCCGCGTGTCGAGAATTTTCGCGCTCGTTCCGGTAACTGCGTCGACAAATTCGTGAGTGAGCGTCGCAATGCCGGAAAGCCGCTGCAGAAAATTGAGTGCGACTCTTTCAGCCGACAGCAGCCCGCGCGGTGATGCAGTGATGAACATCACTTCTGCTCCCGCGTCGACAAGCTGCCCGTCCTTGACTGTTGTTCGCACTGCTGCGCTCGAATCGCGCAGCCGGAACGCCTCGCGTGCCAGTGGAATGCCGGCAATCACCCCGCGCTTGCGAGCGACAATGCGGCAACGGGCTCTTCGCGTCGTTGCGATGGTCGCAATGCTGGTGACGTCGCTTTCGGCAGCATCCTCTTCCAATGCATTTCGAACAATTGTCGACGTCATCAGTCGGGCAAAAGGGAATCTCAGCGCTCCGGTTGGACCAAGCCCGCGCTCCGCCAGAATTGCAATTTTCCGCGGTCTCACTCCCCCGGATCCTCAGTCGTTTCAGGCTTTGGTGACAACGGTCTCTGGCCGCCGATGGCAATCATTCGCTCGATGGCGGTTCGCGCCCTTGCGGAGATCTCAGGGTCCACGGTGATGTGGTGCTCGAGATTCTCGAGCGAGCTCAGGACTTTCGGCAGCGTCGTGACCTTCATGAAGGCACAGACCGCGAGTTCGCTTGCTGGAAAGAATCGTTTTGTCGGATTCTCGCGCCTCAGCCGATGGAGAATCCCTGTTTCAGTGGCAACTATGAATTCTTCCACAGGAGAAATTCGCGGACGGTTGATCATTCCTTCTGTGGAGAGTATCTGAACCCCTTCGGGGTCGACATCGCCCGCTGAAACAGCCTCGATCGCTGAGCTCGCGCAGCCGCACTCCGGATGAATGAGAAACTCCGCTCCGGGATGTTCAGCTCTCTTACGGTTGATGTGCTCGGGGTCGATGCCCGCATGCACATGACACTCGCCCATCCACACGTGCATGTTCTCGCGCCCTGTTACGCGACGAACGTGAGCACCGAGAAACATGTCAGGGAGAAAAAGAATTTCCTTGTCGGCAGGAATCGAGTTGACGATTTCCACGGCGTTGCCCGAAGTGCAGCAGTAATCGCTCTCCGCTTTGACGTCGGCAGTTGTGTTCACATAAGAGACCACCACTGCGCCAGGATGCTCCGATTTCCAGGTTCGCAGCTGGTCACCGTCTATTGTCGCGGCGAGCGAGCATCCCGCCGCAAGATCCGGAAGCAGCACCATTTTCTGCGGCGACAGGACAGCGGCCGTTTCCGCCATGAAGTGCACGCCGCAGAACACTATGATCTCCGCGTCGGTGCGCGCCGCTTCACGGCTCAGGCCAAGTGAATCACCCACGAAATCAGCTACGTCCTGAACCTCAGGCCGCTCGTAGTTGTGCGCGAGTATGACCGCGTTCTTTTCTTTCGCGAGCCGTTTGATTGTGTTCTGCAGCTCGGTTACGTCGTCTCTAAAACGTGTGAGTGTCATCTCAAAACTCGATGTGTTTCCTGCCCCACTTCCGCACCGCATGCGGAAAGTCACTCCGATAGTGTCCGCCGCGTGATTCGTTTCGCATCAATGCAGCCTTCGCGATGAGACGCGCAGTCTCGACCATGTTTGTCTCCTCAGTCGCTCCGGTGGGAAGGCGCGTTTCGATATCGGCGAGCAGCATCAATCCCTCGCGAAGACCTTTTGCTGAACGATCGATGCCGACGTGATCCCACATCACACGGCGAACAGCATCGGCCCCGACTTGCGCCGCACCCCGATCCCTCAGCACCGGAGCGTCCCAGTCTTTCACTCGCGGTGCACGCGTGAGCCTGGGCGTCGCAATCATGTCACGAGCAACTCGTTCAGCAAACACTAGCCCTTCGAGGAGCGAATTCGAGGCCAGCCTGTTTGCACCGTGAACACCGGTACGCGATACCTCGCCACACGCATACAGCCGGCTCATGCTCGATCTGCCTGCGAGATCTGTCACAATTCCTCCCATCATGTAATGCGCGGCAGGAATTACCGGAATCAGATCCTTTGACGGATCGATTCCGCGCGCCTTGCACAGCGCGAAGATTCCCGGAAATCGCGTTTTGAAGGAGCGTCCCAGCTTTCTCGCATCGAGGAAGACGCGTTTACCCTCCTGTTGCTCACGATAGATCTCTCGTGCGACAACATCGCGTGGAGCAAGCTCAGCCAGCCGGTGCCGCTTGACCATGAAGCGCACTCCGTGATCGTCGACAAGCGTCGCGCCCTCACCGCGAACAGCCTCTGAGATCAGTGCGAGTGGATTCTCCGGTGTCTCCAGCGCGGTTGGATGAAACTGCACGAATTCCATGTCTGCGAGCTTCACGCCTGCACGGTGCGCGATCGCGTATCCGTCACCCGTCGCAACCTGTGGATTGGTCGTGTATCGATAGACCTGACCACAGCCACCGGTAGCAAGAACCGTCGCGTCGGAAATTATCTCCACGGGCTTTCCCGCTTTGGTCGCACGAATCCCATAACACACGCCGTTCGACACAATGAGATCGAGAACGCGGGTCTTCTCGAGAACCTGTATCTGCCGGCTTTCCCGCACACGCTCGATGAGAGTGCGCGCTACCTCCGCCCCCGTCTGATCACCATGTGCGTGCACGATGCGTCTTCGCGAGTGCGCTGCTTCCCTGCCAAGCTTGAATTTTCCGCCCGGCTCCAGGTCGAAGTCTGCACCGGCAGTATGCAGCTCGCGCACGCGTGCCGGCCCTTCTTCAACCAGAACCTCGACCGCTGCGGCATCGCATAGAGCAGCTCCTGCAGCCAGCGTATCGCGTCTGTGGAGCTCCGGTGAATCCCCTGCACCGAGTGCGGCTGCAATGCCGCCTTGGGCATATGCGGTAGCGCTGTCGAACAGAGATCTCTTCGTGAGCACCATCACGCTGCCTTCCGATGATGCTCGCCAGGCGGTGTGCAGCCCGGCTACCCCGCTCCCGACCACCAGAAAGCGGGTCCTGATACGCTCGGTCATGATCAGAAATCAACCGGGACTATGCAGGGAATGAAAGGGCAAACCGTCTTGCCGCGCGCCGTTCTGTGGGCGAATATCCTCCTCTCGATGCGTAAACTTTTTCTCATAGCAGCGGGGCTTCTTGTCGTTCATGCCGCGCTGCTCTTTGCAGGTGGCCGTTCGATTACCGAAGAAGGTCGCCCTGGCGCGACAAACGTCGGCATCGTTCTCGATGTTGGCGGGCGCGGAGACAAGTCTTTCAACGATGGTGCGTATGCGGGAGCAGACAGTGCGATAAAAGTGCTCCATCCCAACGTACGCTTCATCGAGCCCGGCGAGGGCTCGGATCGCGAAGCCGGCTTGAGACTACTCGCAGCCGAAAAAATGGATCTCGTGATTGGAGTAGGATTCATTTTCTCCGATG
>DASROK010000144.1:0-6365 GCA_035646915.1 Gemmatimonadaceae bacterium | reverse complement strand
ATGTGATCAGTTCGCGTGACAGGCGTCTCGCGACGCTCGGCTTTTTCGGGGGCATTGCGTTCGGCGCACTTGCATGGAGTCATCTCCAGAAACAGTACCGCCGCGATCTTTTCAGCCGCCATCCGCTTCGCCGGTTTGCCGCGCTTACGTATCTTCGCGCGCGTCCGTCGATGGGAACGCTTCGTCTCCTTCGCGAATACATCGCGTGGGAGCGCCTGCCGGTTCTGCGCGAGCGCGGAGTGAAGCTCATGCGCAACGTCGAATCGGCATTGAGCTGATACAGTGACAAATCCCGGCGCCGCCACATGGTCTTTTGACGAAGAGGACCTCGCCGCCCTTACACGGACGGTGGACGCTTTTCTGGCCGATACCGGCGCGCATTCCGCTCTCATCGCCGACAGGGCGGGGCAGCTCGTGGCAACAATGGGCCAGCCCCTCACATTCGACCCTACAGTTTTCGCCACGCTCACCGCGGCTGATTTCAGCGCGAACGACCAGCTTGCAAGGCTGATCGGAGAAACAGATTTTACCACGCTCTTCCATCAGGGAGAGAAGGAATCGATGTACGTTGCCGACGTTGCAAGACGTTTGATTCTCGTCACGCTGTTCGACAATGCGACTCCAATCGGACTGGTTCGTCTGAAGATGAAGCCCGTTGTCGAAGAGCTGACCGCGCACCTCGACCGCGCGTTCTCTCGCGCGCGCGAGTCAGGCACAACGCAGCCGAACATCCTCGCCGGTGCCGGCGACGAGATCGACGAGCTGTTCAACTGGTAAGGAGATAGAACTGCGATGTCGATGATCAACTACGCGGCGCGCGAGATCAACTGCAAGATCGTCTACTACGGCCCGGGACTCGGCGGAAAGACGACGAATCTCGAGCACATCTACGGCAAGGTGAAGCCGGATACTCGGGGCAAGCTCATATCGCTGGCGACAGAAACGGAGCGTACGCTCTTTTTTGATTTTCTGCCTGTCGACCTCGGAACTATTCGCGGATTCAACACGCGCTTTCATCTCTACACGGTTCCCGGACAGGTCTATTACAACGCAAGCCGGAAGCTCATTCTCAAGAACGTCGATGGTGTGGTTTTCGTAGCTGATTCACAGCTCGAGAGAATGGAAGCGAACCTCGAGTCGATGCAGAATCTCTACGACAATCTCGCCGAGTATGGGTACGACGTAACGCGTATTCCATTCGTGATTCAGTACAACAAGCGTGATCTCCCGAACGCGGCACCGGTGGCGGATCTGCAGGCCGCGCTGAATCCGGGTTGGGAGCCGGCCGATCCTTCACGCGCGCGCATCACACCTGATCCGTATCACGCCGGCGAGAACCTCGTCGAACAGCTCGGCAGCGGGGAATGGGTCGAGAAAGCACCGTACTTCGAGGCGGTGGCGATCAACGGTGACGGAGTATTCGATACATTGAAGGCTGTGAGCAAACTGGTACTGAAGGCTCTCGCTTGAGTCTGAACCTTCCGAACGCAATAACGATCGGAAGGATTCTCATCGCGCCGCTGATTGCAGCGCTGCCCTTCATCAACTCGCCATTTGCCCGGCTCGGCGCGTTCATCGCGTTCATCGTTGCCGCAATCTCCGACTATTTCGACGGAATGCTCGCGCGCACGAGAAATCTCGTGACCGATCTTGGAAGTCTTCTCGATCCGCTCGCTGACAAGCTTCTTCTTTTCGCGACACTCATTCCGATGTACGTCCTGATGTCGCCACCAAGTGATCCGATTGCGCCAGGGCGCGAGTCATTCGGGTCGGCGCACGGCTTTGCATTTCAGACTCCTCTCGGCGCGATTGGACTTCCGTGGTGGGTGCTCGTGATCGTTCTTGGAAGGGAGCTGTTCATGACGATCTTCCGGCAGCTTGCAGCGCGGCGTGGAGTTGTGATCGCAGCAATCGGCCCCGCAAAGTGGAAGACCGGGTTCCAGTCTGTGTGGGTGGGCTCTGCATATTTCTGGTTCTTCGCTGCGACTCTCGCGGCAAGAAACGGCTGGGACAATCGCAGCTGGACTTTCTTCTCCTGGTTCAATGCTCTCGTCGGCACATTCACGATGGCGGCTGCAGTCTTTCTCACGCTTTATTCCCTCGCGCTTTACATCCGGAAATACCGCGGCGTTTTCGCCGGATAGATCGTGAAACTCGAGATCGTCACCATTGGAGACGAGCTGCTGCTCGGATTCACTGTCGACACAAACTCCGCACATCTTGCGCGCGAGCTCGCGGCGATTGGCGTCGAGATCAAGCATCGCGCGTCGGTGGGCGACGATCCGGATGACATCGCTGCCGCGGTTGGCGCGGCTCTCGAGCGTACCGGAGCCGTCATCACCACTGGCGGACTCGGACCCACTGCCGACGATAAAACAAAGCCCGCGATTGCGAAGTTGTTTGGGAGGGGCATGTACCTCGATGAATCCATTGTCGAGGCGATGAAAGCGCGATGGGCACGGCTCAGGCGCACCGGACCCTTTCCTGAATCCAACATCGCTCAGGCGATGATTCCCGATGGTGCGACAATTCTTCCCAACCGGCATGGAAGCGCGCCTGGAATCTGGCTCGAGGATGAAAGAGGACGATGGGTCGCCATGCTGCCGGGAGTTCCTCGCGAGATGCGCGGGCTTCTCGCTGACGAGCTGCTCCCGAAAATCCGCTCGCGCGTCGACGCCGCCTCGATGGATTCAACTCCCGTCATCAAATCGAGAACATTGCGCACAACCGGCATTGCCGAGTCTGCACTTGCTGATCTTCTCGGGCCGCTGGCGCAGGGAGTCGATGGATTGCCTCTGGCTTTTCTTCCATCCGTCGACAGCGTCGACCTGCGCATAACCGTGCGCGGTGTTCCATCCGTTCAAGCGGATGAAATGCTGGAACAGGCGGCGTTGAAACTTCGCAACTCTGCCTCGCGGTATGTGTATGGAGAAGAGGGCGCTGACCTCGCGGAAATCGTTCTTGCAGTGTGTCGCCGGAAGGGCCTCACGATCGCTGTTGCCGAGAGCTGCACTGGTGGAATGCTTGGAGCGCGGCTGACCGCAATTCCCGGCTCCAGCGACGTGTTTGCCGGAGGTGTCATCGCTTACGACAATTCCGTCAAGCGCAAGGTGCTTGGAGTATCGGATCAGGATCTGGAAGAGTTCGGTGCAGTTAGCGAGGAAGTTGCATCTGCCATGGCAAGCTCGGTTAAGCGCATGCTCGGCACGGACATTGGAATCGGCATCACGGGTGTAGCGGGGCCGGGCGGTGGCACCGCCTCAAAGCCTGTCGGGATGGTATGGGTGGCACTCGATGCGGTTGAAAAAGACGCGAGGTGCCTGAGACTGTTCGGTACGCGGGAAGAAGTGAGGCAGCGGGCGGCGCAGGCGGCGCTGGACATGATCCGGCTCTCGCTCTCAACCAGTTAAATTCACGTCATGAAAAAAAGCAGGGGAAGCATGAGAGACGCACAGCTTACAGATGAAATCGTCGACGAGGCAGAGGAAATCCCGGCGGCGTCTGATTCCATGGGTGACTCAGCCGGAGAGGATGAAAAGTCGACCGCGACGGAGATCGATGACCGCATCGGCGAGCTCGAGCGGGAGATTACGCTCGAGCGCGACAAGTATCTGAGACTTGCTGCCGAATTCGATAACTATCGCAAGCGGATGATGAAGGAACGCGCCGAAGCGGAATCGCGAGGTCAGGCCGATCTCATTAGTCATCTGCTGGATCCTATGGACGACATCGCCCGTTTTGCGCACGTCGACCCTGAAGGGACCGACGCGGCGACCGTCGTTGAAGGCGTAGAGATGGTTGAGCGAAAGCTCGAAAAATCATTGCGTGCGGCGGGCCTCGAAGTTGTGAATCCCGTGGACGAGACATTCGATCCGTCGTTTCACGAAGCAGTTGCAACCGAGCCGACCGACGATCCTGCGCTCGACCACACGGTCTCACGGGTGTACCAGGTTGGCTACGCGTTCAAGGGCCAGCTGCTGCGTCCTGCTCGAGTCGTAGTCAGACAGACTCAGTGATCTACATGGCGAGCTGAAGAGTTCATGGCGCAAACCAAGGACTTTTATGCGGTGCTTGGAGTTCCTTCCACCGCGACCCAGGACGAAATCAAGAAGGCGTACCGGAAGCTCGCGAAGAAATATCATCCGGACGCCAATGCGAGCGACGCAAAAGCTGCCGAGCGCTTCAAGGAAGTCTCCGAGGCCAATAACGTTCTCGGAGATGCGGAGAAGCGAAAACAATATGACGAGATGCGCCGACTCGGCGCATTCGACGGGTTTGGATTTGGCGGTGCAGGATCAGCGCGCCGCGGACCTGCGTCCCGCGGATCATCTGCCGCTGGAGCAAACCCCAACGTCAACTATCAGGACTTCGACATCGGCGGGCTCGGCGGCCTGGGTGATCTGTTTGGCTCGATCTTCGGGAACGCGCGCAATCAGTCATCGCGGCCATCGGGACCGCAGCGCGGACAGAACATCGAAACCAGTCTCGAGATACCGTTCAGGACCGCTGCGCGTGGCGGGAAGGTTCCGGTCGAGCTCGAGGTGAACGAAGAATGCGGCACCTGTCATGGCAGTGGCGCGGCGCCGGGCGCGACAATGAAGACGTGCCCCGAATGTTCAGGTCGTGGAGTCGTGTCGTTCGGCCAGGGGGGATTTGCAGTCAATCGTCCTTGCCCAATGTGTCTTGGCCGTGGACAGGTGCCCTCTCAGCCGTGCCCGACGTGCAATGGAAGCGGCGAGGTGAGAACCAAGAAAAAAGTTCTGATCACCGTGCCGCCGGGAGTGGATACCGGATCCAAGATTCGCCTGAAGGGTCAGGGCGGGAAAGGTTCGTCCAACGGTCCGCCGGGCGATCTCCTCATCACGTTCAATGTCCAGCCCGACAAGTTCTATCAGCGCGAAGGGCTCGATGTAATTGCCGCGCTTCCTCTCAACATTGCGCAGGCAACGCTGGGCTCGAAGGTGAGCGTCAATACGCTCGACGGAAAGAAAGTTGTTATTCGAATTCCGCAGGGCACTCCGTCGGGAAAACGCTTCCGCGTGCGAGGGCAGGGAATTCAAAAGGGTGCGGACCGTGGTGATCTCATTGTGGAAGTGAAGATCGAGGCGCCCGAAAAGCTGTCGGAGGAACAGGAGCGAATCATGAAAGAGTTTGCTGCTGCCGGGGGTATGAAGTATTAGCGACCGCTCGAGGACGTTTCTCGCAACGTTCTTAGGCGCGTTCACTTTCGCGCTCATCTACTCCACAAAACCTGAGAGCGGTGGCGCGGTTACAGTCGCGCGAAGCGGCAATACTGCGCTCGTGGTCGATACGACCGCGCGTGATTCATCGAGTTTTCCAGCCGCAGTCGATACTTCGGTGTCGATTCCGCCGCGTGATACTTTCGCCGGTCCGCAACTGGCAATCGGCGGATCATCGACACCGGCAGTGGTTTCAGCAGATCTTGACGATCTTCGGGGAGAAGGCCTCATCATCCCGGTTGCAGGCGTTGCGGCGAAGGATCTTATCGACAGCTTCGACGATGCGCGAAGCGGCACGCGCCATCACAATGCGCTCGACATCATGGCGAAGCGCAACACACCGGTTCTGGCAGCAGTCTCCGGCACAGTGGTGAAGCTGCACAACAGCGCAGCGGGCGGTCTCACGATCTATGAGTCAGACCCGACATCGCGGTTCGTCATGATGTACGGACATCTGGACAGCTATCGGCCGGGACTTGCGGACGGCGCGAAAGTCAGCCGCGGAGAAATCATCGGGTTTGTTGGATCGACAGGCAACGCGAATCCGCTCGCGCCGCACCTGCATTTTCAGATCACGCGAAACGACAACATGAAGGAATGGTGGAAAGGAACTCCGATCAATCCTTTCCCTATTTTCCGGCCGAAGGGGTAACCGGCTGCCCCGGATCTGGCAGCGTACAGAATTTCGACTCGTACTCATCGAGTCGTGAAATCGCAGTCTCCACTTCGCGATGGACACCGCGGATTGTGATGAATTTCGCGTTGACGCCCTTATATACGGCAGATCCTTTCGAATTCAGAAACGGCGTCACAATGGCCATTGCGTCATCCGGATTCGTGCATTTTGGTATTACCATCTGAGTCACGAGGTCGGACTTCGGTGCGGCGTTCCGGTTCTCCATGATGTAGGTGCTCAGAAGCACGCCGGCGACTGCGGCGAGCGCCCTTCGAAACCACTTCGCTGCATTTTTTCGTCTGACCTTTTCCGCTCCAGTAATCGCTTCTTCAGCGACGACACTGGGCGGCATCGCAGAACCAAGCTCCGACAAAGCCAGCGCAAGTTTGTGCTCGGCGTATTGAAGATCGGCGGCAACGCGCGAACAGTTTTCGCAAGTGGAATAGTGC
>DASROK010000143.1:0-14290 GCA_035646915.1 Gemmatimonadaceae bacterium | reverse complement strand
ATACATATAGTAGTAGCGCCGCAGCGGCGAGCACCCCGATGGCAGGACCTAGCTTCCTTCTCAGGGCGGCGAGAGTCACGCCCCCCACATTCTGCTGCTCGACCTGAGCCTCCATTCCCCGGGTGAATGGAGAATCCGAGTGCTCCAATGCGGTGACCAGTGAGTACTGAAGGTCGGGTATCCGTTCCTCGATCCACAGTGCGACGCGATCCACTGACGTGAACCGGCGGGCTTTCCACAGAAACCAGCCGGCCACCATCGATCCGCCGACCACTGCAACGATCAGGTTTGCTTCTGTGTGTTTATCGAAGCCCGGCTTCACCAGTGACCCGAATGAAATCGCGGCGAGGATCGCAAACGTGCACGCAAATCCCCACGCCAGTGACTGTGCGATTGCAGCCGCGCCGATCAATCGCTGAGTGCGAGCTACTCTCTCACGTGCTGTCATGCTGCGCGCCTCGCGTCACTCGACTGACGTGATTCAGATGCAACCAGCCTGCGCTGCCGGCGCACGAAGAGCTCAATGATTGCAGCGATCAATGCAATTCCAAGAAGCCACGTCGCGAGGCTCGAGTGGATGTCTCCGCGGGGCTGGAATGCTTCACGCGGTGCGAGTCCGCCAGTCCCGGCAAGATTCGCGATCCGTTCAGGGCTTGCCGGAATAGCGGATGTGCGTGCAATGCAATCGCCGAATATCGCTGCCGCGAACTTCTTGTAGTCAGCTCTTAGAACGAGATCGCCAGCCTGAGTGATTGGAACCGCGACCGATCTTCTGCAGGCGCCGCCGGTTGGCCATTCGATTGCTGCAGGCTCACCGTCTACCCAGCGCGCGACGACTTCAGCACCACGAATCGAATCGGCGGGATAACTCCACCTTCGCTCGAAAGCAGCAACAAGGAGCGAGTTTCCTGCGAGTACGGCGCCTACAGTGTCGCGATTCGCGCGAGCGATTGCTCCTGCCGGCCGGCCGGTTTGTGGCCATATGACCGAAGGTGGTTGAGCCGAATCAACGACTGCCTCTCGCGCTCCAGCTCTCACGATCTTCGCGCCGCCCGGCCAGAGTCGTCTTACACTGTCAGTAGCAGCATCGAGCTCCTCTTGAGCGAAAGGCGAAATAATTACCAGTGCAACGCTGTCCGCTCGATTGCGAAGACTGCTTCCTGCGCGCATCGCAGCGATCAACGCTGCGCTGAGATTCCCGCGTCCTCGCGTGAAGTGAAGTGATTCAATCGAATCGCCGCTGAAAACGCGACTCGAAGAATCAAACGCGACTATCACGTCGTGATTTCTGTAAAGCGATCGCACACTGTCGCGAACTGCTGCAGAATCTTTGGACGAACGCGAGACATCCACGAGAATTACACGCGCCTCTTTCCCACGCGATGGCTTCAGTATCGGCCTCGCAAGGCCGGCACCTGCCGCAAGCACCAGCAACACTCGCAGCAGCATCAGCCGGATGTCGGACGGGCGCGTTGCTTTCGCTGTTGCGGTCGCCGGAAGATCAGGTACAAATCGCGCTGTCGGAAAAATCGCCGCGCGCGGCTGGCGCGTGACAATGAAGTGTAGCGCAACTACAGCAGCTGCAATCGCCAGCGATGCAAAGAAGAACCCGGGAGCGAGAAACGTCATGCGGTCGCCGAAATACCACGCGGCGCAGTTACCCGCCGGATGAGATGGTCCGCTCCTTCTTCACCAACTATTGCAGTCGAATACAAGACACCCGCTTCGCTCCAGTCGTGAGCGATCTGTTCTCTCCATGCGGAGAAAGCTTTGAGGTACACATCGCGAGCGTCGCCGGTCAACGGACGCCTGACGTCGGGATCTTCAGGATCAGAAACGAGCAGCGTCTCCTTCGGAGGATCGATCTCTTCCGGAGCAATGATGTGCAGCGCATGCATTTCCTTTCCTGTAACTACTGCTCGCGACACGCTCGCTAACAAATCATCAGCATCGCCGAGGAAGTCGCTGATGAGCACTATGCGACCGCTCATACGTACAGCGGCGTCGAGCGCTGAAGTGAGCGGAGGCGATCCTCGAGGGGTGAGTTCTGAAACAGCGCGAACCATCTCGTAGATCACACTTTGCCGTGTGCGCGGCGGAAGCTGAATCATCTCGCCTTCACGCGCGATCACCATGCCGACGGGATCTGCAGAATTTCGTGCGACAGCTGACAATCCAACCGAAAGCTGCGCCGCGAGATTCCATTTACCCAGAGTATCGACCGGAAATCCCATCGACGCACTTGCGTCGAGCACAACTATGGTCGGAAGAATCGCGCGATCGTTCGACAGCCTTATGTATGCGCGATTGCTGCGCGCGAAGAGCTTCCAGTCAATTCGCCTTAGATCATCGCCCTGCCGGTACGGACGATACTCCGTAAACTCGGCGGAGTTTCCGCGCATTCGCGATGTGTGCGCGCCGGGAATTCCTCCGCGAACCGCGGAGCGCGCAGGCCAGCGAATTCCACGAACTGAATCGAGCAGCGCCGCAAAGTCCGGAGATGCGGAGCGAGCGGCTGGCTCGCGGCCATCCTTCGTGCGAGCCATTCTGAGCTAGAGCTTGATGTCGCTCTTGGGCGGCTTCACATCCTCGAGAAGCCCGTCGATTATCTGCTCGACGGTTATTCCCTTCGCCTCAGCGGCAAAGTTAGGAAGCACGCGATGTCTCAGCACGGGTCGCGCAACACGAACGATATCAGCGGGAGAAACTGCGAATCGTCCTGCAAGAAGTGCATTCGCCTTTGCGCCAAGGATCAATGCCTGGCCCGCGCGAGGACCAGCGCCCCAGCGAACATACTTCTTGATAGTATCGGAAGCGTCGCTCTCATTCGGACGAGTTGCACGGGCAAGTCGCGCAGCAAATCGCAAGGCAGGGTCTGCAGCGGGAATGTCGCGAACGAGTCTTTGCAGGGCGCGCGTCTCTTCCCCGTCGATTACCGGTCTTAAAGGTTCAAAATCGACGCCGGTTGTCGAGCGAAGAATTCCAACCTCGGCATCTTCATCAGGATATCCGACGCGGACATCGAAAAGGAATCGATCGAGCTGCGCTTCAGGCAGTGGATACGTTCCTTCCTGCTCGATCGGATTCTGCGTTGCAAGAACAAAGAAGGGCTCGGGCAGAGGCATCGTCTCACCCGCAGCAGTCACGCGATGCTCCTGCATTGCCTCGAGAAGGGCTGCCTGTGTACGCGGTGGCGCGCGATTGATCTCGTCGGCGAGAACGATGTTCGCGAAGATCGGTCCTTTGACGAACCGAAACGATCGCGATCCGGTCGCAGTGTCCTCTTCCATGATCTCCGTACCGGTGATGTCACTCGGCACGAGATCAGGCGTGAACTGAATGCGGCGGAAGTTGAGGTCCATCGCTTCGCTCACGCTTCTGATCATCAGCGTCTTCGCCAATCCGGGCACGCCCACAAGCAGCGCGTGTCCGCCGGCGAGGAGCGCCATCAGAATTTCTTCGAGGACGTTTTCCTGTCCGACGATTCGTCTTGCGACTTCTTCGCGCAAACGTGAAGCAGCGTTCAGTAACTCTTCGCGCGATGATGTTTGTGGTTTCGTGCTGATGGACTGGAGAGCCATTGTGTTCTTTGGTAGCGGACGTCCTGATGCCGTAACCTACGCGTCATTGTTCGCGAAAGCACCCGCAGGAATCTGTAATTCTTTTGTAAGATCGACCCTGACACGCTCACAGAAGAATACGCACCAATTGCGAGCGGCGTTGACGCTCCCGATATTCGAAGTCTACCCCAACCACTATCCCAGTGAAAAACAGGCGAGACTTCGTAAAACAGGGCGGAATGGCCGCAGCTGCAGTCGCCGCTGCCGGCTTGTTCAATCCCGCCGAGGCGATGTCAGGTCTGATGATGCCGAAAGGCGCGGCAGAAATGCCCGCCGAAGACACCATCAAGGAGCTGATGATGGCCGCCATCACCACAGCGAAAGGCTTGGGCGCCAGCTACTCCGACGTCCGCATCGGACGATATCGCAACTCGATCGTATTCACGCGCGAGCAGCAGATCGTCCAGACAGCCGACACCGATTCGATCGGCGCAGGAATTCGCGCGCTCGTCGACGGCACGTGGGGCTTCGGCGCCACCAAGGTCCTCACAAAGGACGGAGTTGCTGCCGCCGCACGCGAGGCAGTTGCAATCGCGAAAGCAAATCGCATTGCACGCGATCAGGCCGTTGTGCTCGCGCCTACGCAATCCTATCCGAATGCGACATGGAAGAGCGATTTCAAAGTCGATCCGTTCACGATTCCAATCGAGCAGCGCGCCGATCTTCTTCTCAAGGCGAACGCAGAAGCGCTCAAAGTAAAAGGCGTTCGGTTCGTGAACTCCGGACTTCTCTTTGTGAAGGAAGATCGCAACTTCGCTTCGACCGAAGGATCGGTCATTTCGCAGACAATCATTCGGACGGCGATTCCGTTCCAGATCACCGCGATCTCGGACGATCGAACCGACTTCCAGACCCGCGCGAACGTAGTGACTCCCGCCGGTCGTGGTTGGGAATACGTTCTCGAGCAGGACATCGTCGGCAACGCGCAGAAGTGGGCAGAAGAAGCTGCTCAGAAGCTCACTGCGAAGTCAGTCGAAGTCGGCCGCTACGATCTGGTCCTGCATCCTTCGCATCTCTGGCTCACGATCCACGAATCTATCGCGCACCCAACCGAGCTCGATCGTGCAATGGGATACGAAGCGAACTACGCAGGAACTTCATTCGTGGCACCGCCCGAGAAAGTGCTCGGCAAGCTCAAGTATGGTCCTGAGTTCATGAACATTCAGGGCGATCGCTCGCAGCCAGGCGCATGCGCAACTATCGGGTACGATGACGAAGGCGTGAAGCCCGAAGACTTCATGATCATCAAGAACGGCGTTGTGAACGATTATCAGACCACACGCGAGCAGGCCAACTGGCTCAAATGGTGGTACGATTCCAACAAGCGTCCGACTCGCTCACACGGTTGCTCCAATGCGGACAACTGGTCGAGCGTCCAGTTCCAGAGAATGCCGAACGTGTCGCTGCTTCCAGGTGAAAAGGAGCAGGGCTGGGACGACATCATCGCAGCGACAGATCGCGGAATTGGAATCGTCGGCGATGGTTCATTCTCGATCGACCAGCAGCGCTACAACGCGCAGTTCGGCGGTCAGGTGTTCTACGAGATCAAGGGCGGAAAGATCGTCGGCATGCTCAAGGACGTTGCGTATCAGATGCGCACGCCTGATTTCTGGAACTCGATGGATATGATCGGCGGCAAGAAATCATACCAGTTCGGTTCCGCATTCAACGACGGAAAGGGACAGCCCGGTCAGTCCAATGCAGTAAGCCATGGATGTGTGCCGAGTCGCTTCCGCAACATCAATGTCATCAATACCGGGAGGAAGGCATGACCGATAGAAGACGCGAGCCTAAGCGGCTCCTGGGTCCGTCGGTACTTCCGGCAGATGCAATCATGTCGCGCGAACGCGCGGAAGAAATCATCAAGAAGATCGCGAGCTTCTCGAAGGCTGACGATGTATCCGTGAATCTTTTCAGCGGATATCAGACTGACGTTCGCTTTGCCGCGAACCAGATGTCGACATCAGGCGCGGTATTGACCGCCGGGCTCGGCATTCAGAGCACGATTGGAAAGAAGCATGCGGTTGCAACGACGAATGATTTCTCCGATGAATCGCTCAAGGCGGTTGTCGAGAAATCGGAAGCGCTCGCAAAGCTTTCGCCCGATGACCCTGAAGTGATGCCGCCTCTTGGTCCGCAGACTTACCTGCCGGTCAACGGTTACTTCGATTCGACGGCGAATCTCACTCCTGAAGCGCGCGCGCGTGCTGCATTGACTGCGCTGGAGCCTGCAAGAAAAGCGGGCGACATTCAGGCGGCAGGATTCATTCAGATCAATGCTGGATCGAACGCTCTCGGAAACAGCAAAGGACTGTTCGCGTACAATCGCTCGACGAATGCGAACTACACGCTCACCGTTCGCACGAATGATGGCACGGGATCGGGATGGGCAGGCGCCGAAGATCCTGACTGGACCAAAATCAACTTCAATGAAGTTGCAACCCGTGCAATCGAGAAGGCAAAGCTTTCACGCAATCCAGTCGCAATCGAGCCTGGCAGATACACTGTCATTCTCGAGCCGCAGGCGGTTGGGGATCTCGTTCAGCTGATGGGCGGATCACTCGCTGCTCGTTCCGCTGATGAAGGCCGCAGCGCGTTCACCAAGCAGGGCGGCGGAAACAAGATCGGCGAGAAGATTGTCGACGAGAGAGTTACGATTTTCTCTGATCCTCAGGATCCGCAGCTTCTTGCGCAGCCATTCGATGGACAGGGACTTCCTCTGTCGCGTCAGGTCTGGGTCGAGAATGGAGTATTGAAGCAGCTCTTCTATTCGCGCTTCTGGGCTCAGAAGCAGAACAAGACTGCGACCGGCGGTCCGTCATCGATCAAGATGGTTGGCGGCACGACTTCGATGGACGACATGATCAAGTCGACGCAGCGCGGAATTCTCGTGACGAGATTGTGGTATCTGCGCTCAGTTGATCCGCGCACGATTCTGTTCACCGGTCTCACGCGCGACGGTACGTTCCTGATCGAGAATGGAAAGATCTCGAAGGCAATCAAGAACTTCCGCTTCAACGAGTCACCGCTGTTCCTGTTGAACAATCTCGAAGCGATTGGTCCAGCAGTTCGTATTGCTGGAACTGAGCAGGGTGGTCCGATCGTGATGCCTGCGATCAAGGCAAAGGACTTCAACTTTACGTCGCTGTCGGACGCAGTGTAAAACGAATACTGAATTCTGAATTCTGACGTAGTGAGGAACTCAAACGAGGACTTCCTCGTTCCTCTGTCCTCACTACGTCAGAATTCAGAATTCAGTATTCGTTTCTTACTCTACTATCAAAAACCCCATAGCTCCTTTCTGCCCGTGACCGAATCCGTGATTGACGAACGGAAACTCGCCGGCAACGTCGCATAAGAGCTCGAAGCAGATTCCGCCGCCGGGCGCAACCTCCCACGTTTGTACGCCGCGTATCGCACCGCCTGGAGGAGAACCGATGTACATCGTATCGAACTGCTCACCTACGACGTGAAAGTTGCATGGATGCGTCGGGCCTGCGTTCACAACCCAGAATCGCACTCGATCGCCCAGCTTCACCTTGATCGGTTCCTTGATGTACTGGTTGGGCCGTCCGTTGAAAGCAACGAGATCAGGAACAGTCCCCAGCATTCTCTGGTAGTCGAACGCGCGAAGGCCGTTCGCTGCATCTGCGAGATAGAACTCGCTCTGGATGAGAACGAATTCCTTTGCTGGCGGAAGCGGCTCGCGCGGCGAGACTATTAGCGCGCCGTACATTCCCGATCCAATGTGCATCAGGACAGGCGCTGTACCGCAGTGGTACATGAAACCTCCCGCCCACTTCGGCTTGAATGAATACGTAACCGACTGACCTTTCGGCACAGACTTGAATGCATGCTTAGGATCTATCTGCGCAGCGTGAAAATCCATCGAATGAGGAACGTCGACATCATTCGTGAGCGTGAATTCAACAGTATCACCGACCCTGCAATGCACGATTGGTCCGGGGATGTCTCCCTCGAATGTCCATGCCGCCACGACAATATCGTCGGAAATGCGGATGCGTGCCTCTTTTGCATGCCAGTGAAGACTGAGTTTCCCCTGTGACGGCGGTGGCAGCTCCGGACTGAACCGGTGAAATGGAGCTTCATTCTGCGGAGTCGCTCTGGTGACGGAGCTGTTTCCATGACGACCACCCTTCAGCAGCGACGTATCGAGCTTGCTGTCCGAGTTTCTGTGACGCCCATCGTCAGACTGAGAATCGTGTTCGCGGCCCCCGGTGGAATCGGATTTCTGCGTCGGTGCCGGCGCCGGCGAACACGCGGTCAGCGCTGCGCCTATGCCGGGTATTGCAAGGGACAGTGCCGATGCATTGGCGATGAATTTTCTTCTGCTCGATGGTTTGAGAATGCTCTCTTCATTCTCGATGAGATCCGACAGCCTGGGTGGTTCTCTGAATGACATTGCCTGGGGTCCGGTTGAATTTCGACCCAATCACCGGCAAGGTGCGTGCGACGAATTCCTTCTATACCACCGGCGTTCGTCTTACGGTGGGCTCGAGCCCGGGAACCGGCGGTTCAGATGACTGGCCCAGAATCGATCGCGCACGATTCAGCGCGCTGTCGAGGTCCTCGAACAGATTCTCGCTTCCAATCTCTTCGAGTACCACCGATCCGGTGAGTGCAACCAGCGGCTGCATGTGAACATCTGACAGGAGCACAATTGTCTTCTCGCGACGGCTTCGATGCACGACGTCCTTGAGAGCGTGCATGCCCGTCGAGTCCAGCGCGAGCACATGCCTCATGCGAATGATCAGCACCTTGGGACGCTCGGCGAGAGCTGCAAGCGTGTCCTTGAATCGTTCCGCTGCTCCGAAGAAAAAGGGACCGTTTATCTCGTAGATCTCCACACCGCGCGGAACGCGACGACGGCGCGCTGCATTGGTGTCAGTCTCGTATGGATCGGGCTCGTCTTCAAATTCGTCAGTCACCGCGGAGATGTTCGTAACTTCCGACATTCTGCGAATGAACAAGAACGCGGCAAGCACCATCCCAACTTCGATTGCGACTGTAAGATCGACCAGCACTGTCAGGAGGAACGTTGCCAGCAAAACCACCACATCGCTTTTGGGAGCGGAAAGCTCGGCGCGGAAAGTCCGCCATTCGCTCATGTGATAGCTGACCATTACGAGAATCGCGGCAAGGCCGGCCATGGGGACAAGACCAGCCCACTTCCCTGCGAACACGGTAATGATCATCAGCGTGAGCGCATGCGTGATACCCGCAACCGGAGTTCTGCCGCCGTTTTTGATATTCGTTGCGGTGCGCGCAATCGCACCCGTTGCGGGGATACCGCCAAAGATCGGCGACACCATATTGGCAACACCCTGCGCGACGAGCTCCATGTTGGACCGGTGTCGCGATCCGATCATTCCGTCCGCGACCACCGCAGAAAGCAATGACTCGATCGCAGCAAGAAGTGCAATCGTGAAAGCAGGCCCCACAAGACCCGCAACAACCGAGAAAGAAAGTTGCGGAAGCTGCGGGTGCGGGAAGCCCGATTGAATTGCACCAAACCTGCTCCCGATTGTCTCGACCGGAAGGTTGAAAAGCTGGACTACTGCGGTAGTGACGATCAGTGCGACAAATGGCGCTGGAAGGCGGTGACTTACACGCGGCCAGAAGACCAGTATTGCGAGACCAATCCCCGCTACGAGAACCGCATTGTACGAAAATCCGGCGCTCGACGCATATGCACCCCACTTCGCGATGAACTCCGCGGGCACTGCGTCCATCCTGAGCCCGAGAAGATCCTTGATCTGGCTCGAGAAGATGATCACTGCGATTCCGCTTGTGAATCCGGTAATGACTGGATGGGGAATGAACTTGATGGCGCCGCCAAAACGCGCGAGCCCCATTCCTACGAGTATCACACCAGCCATGAAGGTGGCGATGGCGAGACCGTCGACTCCATATTGCTGAACAATTCCGTAAACGATCACAATGAACGCACCAGTCGGTCCGCCGATCTGAACGCGTGATCCGCCGAGGGCGCTGATGATCAGGCCGGCAATGACTGCAGTCCATAAGCCGCGGTCAGGTGACACACCGCAGGCAATTGCAAAAGCGATTGCAAGCGGCAGCGCCACAACGCCGACAACCAGACCCGCGATCAGATCACGTGCGAACTGATTGCGGTCGTATGTCCTGAGAGTTGTGATGATCTTTGGAACGAGCAACTGGTCTCCTCTAGTCAGCTAAAAAAAATGCATTCTCTTGTTCGGCGATATCTGAAAACTGCAATTCTTTTTCTTGCAACGGGTCTTGCGATCGGTGGCTGGATGGTAGTCGAGCGCGAGCTGGGAGACACATTTCCCTCGCCCTACATAGCCAGCGCTCATACGCACGCCATCCTCGTCGGATTCGTCATGATGATGATACTGGGCGTGGCATTGTGGCTCTTTCCACGCCCGGCAAAGGAAGATGTTCGATATCAGCCTCGCATCGCGGAGACAGCGTACTGGCTTCTCACCATTGGCACGGCAGCTCGAATTGCCGGCGAGCTCGCACGTATTTCCGTGACGGGATTGTTCATCCGCTGGCTCGTGATCATTGCATCGTTCGCGCAGATCGCGGGAATCGGCCTGTTCTTTTTCACGATGTGGTCGCGCATTCGCCCAGTCGGAAGCCGTGCGAGGGAAGAACAGGGAGAGCGTTTTTAGGCAATTCCCTGCTTCACGGGCAGTCCCTTACGGTTGATTGCCGCAGATGCAGCTCGCGCCGATGCAATGTCGACGGTTCGCCAGATGTTGACGATGAAGCAGAATGCACCAAGCGCCGCAAGCAGGCCTCCAGGCGCAAGGATCCATCTTCCCACATTCGCATTCCACGGTATCACGAAAAATCCGGTGACCATCATCGCTAGTCCGGTATTCGCGAGCCACCAGTGAATCGGCGCCAGCCATTCCCAGCGAAGCGGCGCTCCCGCAATTCGCGGAAGCACATGATACCCGACGGCAAAGATCATCATCGTCACGAAACCAAGCAGGTTCATGTGTACGTGCGCTGGCCTGTAGATGATCAGCTTGGGGTCGATTGCGATGCAAACTCCCAGAGTGACACCGCAGCCAAGCCAGAACAGACTCGACTTCATGAACCACTTCACATACGGTGTCACGCGGCCGCCGGGCTGAGCAGATAGTCGATCACGTCGCCCGCACTATAGCTTGGCCGGCCGCGCAGGAAGCCTGCGATAGTTGTGAGGTCGTCGCCACTCGTTACTAGAGGCGCCTCTTCCACACCATCCGGTCTCACCTGTGCCTGACCGATGTTCGCTGTCAACGCGTTGCAGAGGCAGCGGCGCCCGACAGTATCGGCAAGGGCCCCGCCCTTTCTCACATAATCCTCGACAGGCTCGGCTGCACATCGGTAATCCACTCTGCCATCATCGCGTCTGAATGCAACGCGAAGATAGCCGAGATCGCACTTTCGCTCGCGTGCGCGCTCAGACGAATCGCCATTCCATTTTACGACCTTGAATGGATATCCTGTCGGGGACGCCAGCGGATCAGTGTGCACATCCACTTCACCGCGTGAAGCACGATCGAGAACTTCGCGCTTGATCGCATCCGAGAACCCGGACTCTTCGCAAAATGCGAAGAGCGTTCCCACCTGAACTCCATTCGCTCCGGCCGCGAGTGCGTCCTTGAGGCCATTCGGCGATCCAGTTCCACCGGCAAGCCAGAATGGAAGACCAAGCGACCGCATCTTCTCGATGTCTACTGCGTCGCGCTCGCCGTATACCGGCTCCCCACGATCATTGAACTTCGGATCACCGCGCGGAGGGGCGTTGTGTCCGCCTGCAGTCGGTCCCTCGACGATGAATCCCTCGACGCTTCCGTTTGCTTTGCGTGCAAGTGTCGTTGCAAGCGAAGTCGCCGAGACGATCGGATAGAAATCAGGACGTCTTATTGGAACCGCGCTGTCCACTCCGAGCTCCGCTGGATCGAACGTCAGGTGACGCGATTCTTCAGTCGGCATGCCTTCGACATCGAACCGCAGCGACGCTGCACGGTGCTGCGACAAAAGATCGAGCGCACCCGGAATCTCACGCGGAATTCCTGCACCCATTAAGACACAGTCGACTCCTGCGAGCATCGCACCATAAAGAGAGGGCAGAGTCGGCATCTGTACTTTCGTCAGAAGATTGATGCCCACCATTCCACCGTGCCATTCCTTTGCGAGAAATATTTCGACAAAGTTCGCGAGCACCGTGAGTGCCTGCCGTTCCTTGCTCACATGCTGCCGATACATCGGCAGAAGTTTGTATGGCTCATCTGCCTTTCGTCCGGGGCGGAGGAAGTAACGCTCCAGCACTCGATCAGCGACATAAGGAATTGGAAAGCTTTTCATCGCGCGCTGCATGTCTCCGCCTGGATCACCGTCCTGAAGACGGCGAACCAGTACAGTGTCGAGCGCAGTGCCCGAAACCACTCCAAGCTGCCCGCGCATCGACACTGCGCGTGCCAGCTTCCAGTTGGAAACGGCAATGCCCATTCCCCCCTGGATTATCGTCGGCAACGCCGTCCGCGAGCTGATCATCTTAGTCCTTCTCTTCGACTTCGAGACGTCCCTTCATTCCGAGCGCAGCATGCGGATCACACTGGAAATAGTATTTCCCGGGCTGCATCGATACGACGAGGTCGTAGGTCTGCCCCGGCAGCTGCAGCAGCTCGCTCGCGGGAGGAAGTCCCGTCTTGATCGTGTTGGAATCGGGAAGGAAGTGCACGTTGTGCACGCCAGCCTTGAGGACATATCTCAGCACGTCGCCTGGATGCGCTTCGATGTCGTTGGGCTTGAAGTAATTACCTGTCCCGTCCGTCCACGCTTCGATGAGAATCGTGTCACCGGTTGCTGCCGCGGCAGCCTGCGTGGGTTGAGTCGCCGCGTTCTCCGCGGCCTCGTGTCCTTCGCTCTCCTTCTTCTCGCCCGAACATCCGGCGGCGGCCAGAACTGACACAAGTACAGCTGCAAGGTAAACGAAGCGCATATGATTTCTCTGGATCATTTTCTTCCTCATTGATTATTTGTTGCCGCAGCTCGCGGCGGTGAAAGGATCAGAAGTCTTTTCTCTTGAACGAATGCAGACCGAGAAAGACAGGAGCTCCGATCCACGTAGCAAGCGCAGCGCTGATCACGCCGAGACCAATTGCGCTCGAGAAGAACCGGTTGAATACCGCGCCGGTGTATCCCATCAGCGCGGAAATGTCGAACTGCAGAAGCAGTGCAATGCGAACGAGGTCTATTGGATTGGCCAGCGATACCACCAGGAGCGACTTCTCGATCGAGTGATCCGACATGATTGAAACGATGAACAGAACTATACCGTCATAGACCAGCGCAAACAGCAGCCATATTGCCATCGCTGCACCCAGTCCGGTAAGGCGATCTTCAAACCGGAGCGCGATGCAGAACGCGAGCGCGGTAAACGCGAGTGTCAGCGCGGCTCCGCCAGCGAGAAGCGTGGCAAGTGGTCCACGTGCATCCACCAGAAGACCGCGCGTGACGAATGGAATCGACACTCCAGCGATAAACGCGGAAATGATCGGCGCAGCTAATCCGAGGTACAGGCCGAAATAAACCGTGCGCCTCTTCAATGGATGCGCGAGCAGGAGCTCGACGAACTCTCTGCTGTTGTACAGATAAATCGTACCGTACACAACTGTCACCAGCGGAATGACGAACAGCACGACGTTCGCGAGACTGAGAAGAGTCTTCGCGTCTCCTCCAGTGAATCTAAGAAGTCCTTCTGTCGCGACTACGAAGAAAAGAGCGTAACAGACGAGCCATTTGCTGCGCAGTACGTTTCGCATCTGTGGCTTCGCAACGTCCCACACTCCAGCTGGCTGAACAGATACTGTCGCGCTCACGCTGCAACTCCGGAACGCATGAGCTCCGCAACCGCACGCTCGAGATTGGCTTGGCGCGTGAGATCCTTTATCTGTCGTATCGATCCGCTGAATCTCACTTTCCCGTCGCTGATGAAAATCACTTCATCGGCCAGCTCCTCGAGCTCGGTCATGACATGAGAGGTGACCACGAACGTTCGTCCATTGCGGCGCTCCGCCAGAATCTTGTCCTTGAGCACGCTCGACGATCGCGGATCCAGTCCAGCCGTAGGCTCGTCCAGAATCAGGAGATCCGGCTTGAACATGAATGCCGCGACAGCGTTGATCTTCTGCCTCGTTCCACCGGAGAGTGTGTTGAGTTTTTTCGACAGCTCGAGCCCAAGCCCGAATGTTCGGATCAGCTCTTCGTCAGTCTCACTCGCATCGGGACGCAGCTCGCGCAGCATCGCAAGCAGCTCGGCTCCCGACAGGTTGGAGGGAAAGCGCGCAATCTGCGGCATGTATCCGATCCGACGCCTGTACAGCTCATCACCATTCACACGCTCACCGTCCACCTCGATGATGCCACAATCCGGGCGAGTCAAACCGAGAATGGATTTGATGAGAGTAGTCTTGCCTGCTGCATTCGGACCGACAATTCCGGTAACCGTGCCTGCGGGAATTCTTGCGTCGATGCCCTGAAGGACCTCGAGTGCGCCGAAGTTTTTTCTGAGACCGGCAATCCTGATCATGTGATCCTCTTCGTGTACGGACGAGGATCTACGAACAACGCCGGTGTCAGCGAAGGCATCATGCGCTCGGCAG
>DASROK010000142.1:0-3114 GCA_035646915.1 Gemmatimonadaceae bacterium | reverse complement strand
CTGCTGAAAAGCGTAGCCGTTTGCACCCACTCGAACGTTCGGTGACAACGCATACGAAATGGCATAGTTCGCATGAATCGCCTGCCCTGCCTGCGCCGTGCTTGCCGAGATCGCCTTGAAAGGTTGCGAGTTTTTGGCGTTCCATAGGTAGAAAACACGCCAGCTCGTCTCGAGCGCGGGACGTAACAGAAACGTGAAGCTGTAATAAGCGAAAGCACCGCCTGAATTACTTCCGACATTGACGGAGCGCGATGCGTCGTATGAACCGGTTGGCAGCACGGCAAGTACAGAGAAGCGGGAGAAATAGGGCTTGCCGAACAACGTTCTATTCGGCCATTCCATTATGAGTGGGCTGACAATGAGATCTCCGACGCCCGACTGTTGTCCTCGAGGACCGAAATCCGTGTCGACATCGAGCGACGCGAATGGGAGAAGAAACTCGACGCCGTAGAAAGCCCCCAGCACACGACGTGTCGTGATATATCCCACGTGCAGCAGGTTGGACCACGCCTCGATGGAATTGTCGCCGGGTATTTTCACCCCGTCAGCATCGACGAAGCGCGATGCATGGTAATACTCGATGACGCCCGGCTCGACGAGAATTCCTGGTCCGGCTACGCCGTCCATGAAGCTGGTTGCGCCCATGTTGACGGGAGGCATTGCAACCTGAGTGGCCGCAGACCGCGGGGCGACGAGCGTAAACGCGACAAGCAGCGCCAGTCTAGTCGTTCGCGTTTTGCGCACGTTGTCTCCTCGTTCGTAAAGGTGCCCGAGGCGGGAAAGTAAAACTGTCCGCGCGGAACGTCCACTCGCGGAATCCATCGATGATCGTCACTGAGCGACTCGAGCTCATTCCTGCAACACCGGAGCTGACACGGGCTGCGCTGACGCCTTCGGTGCTACCTCAGCGAGTTATAGATCTCCGATGTGAGCTGTCCGATCAACGGCCACTCGTGACCGTTCGTGGCATACGCCTTCGCTCGCTGCCCCATGTCACGCGCGAGCTCAGGATTGCTCAATAGAGCAACCAGCGCATCGGCAAGCTCGTCCGGCTCGCCCGGCTCAACAAGCAGTCCGGTCGTTCCGCGCTCGACCAGCTCCGGGAACCCTCCGACTTTTGTCGCCACGACCGGAAGTCCGTGCGAGTATGCGTTCAATAGGACTGCGCTCGAAGATGCCGCGCGATACGGCAGCGCCACGACATCAGAGGCCGCAAAGTACGCGGCCATGCGAGAGCCCGGGATGTAAGAGCGTTCCCATCGAACCACATCGGTGAGCCCAAGCTCGATGATTTTTTCCTCGTACGATTCGCAGCTCGCGAGCGGCTTACCGGCAACCAGCAACAAGACGTTCGGAATACGCGCGCGAACATTGACCATCGCGGCCAGGAGATTCTCGAAATCCTTGTACGCCTTTAACAGCCCAAAGAAAAGGATTGTATGCGTTCCTCGTTCGATGCCAAGCTCTCGCTCCGCATCTTCTCTTCCGATTCGAGGCGGCTGAAAAATTCCGGGCGTCCCCTGCGGTATGCGCCGAACGCGTGACGGGTCCACACCGAGCTCCACGACGTGTCCGCAATCACGCTGAGAGTGTACAGCGATCGCATCCGCAATTCGAAAAAGCCGCGCGTTGGTGCCGGCAAGAATTTTTGGCGTCGTGCCATCCAGTCCGTCCACATCATGCGCCGTGTAGACAATCTTCCAGCCTCTCTTCTGCCAACGCTTCCAGAAAATCGCATCGATCACGGGAAGCAGTGCCCACTGGAAATGGACAATGCCTGCTGGACGCGCAGCAAGCTCACGGTCGAGCCGCATCAGATCGAATGGATAAGAAATCGCCTTGATACCGCCACGAATCCTCGGCCTTTGCTGCAGCCAGCGAACGCGCTGCATCAGAGATCCAGCGAAACGAAGAAACACATTCTTCACCGGCACGTGAGAAGGCGCGTCTACAGTCTCGAACATGTACGGGGACGTCAGCCATTCGACTTGCCATCCCTGGGCGATCAATGCGTCGCAGAGATTGATGTCGTAGTACGGTGTGTAGTTGAGGGGGTCGACCATGACAACGCACCTGGCCGACCGGTCCATCACGCGGTGACGCGTGCTGCGTACTGAACAGTTTCGCCGAGTATCCATGCAGAGTGTCCGGCAATCTGCACGGGAAGTGTCACGATGAAATCCCGCGAGTGTCCACCGGCGGCGGCCGAGCGCGCGGATCGCAACAGCACTGTCGCAATCAACACTGGACACGCAAGCGCAAAACTCAACGCTCGCATGCGCGTCCACTGCTCGTAGTCAGCTCTTGCTCCGGCAAACTCACGCCCTCTCGCGTAGCGCTGTCGGACCAATCCGCCAAAAGTCTCATCGTGGATATTCTCGACGACTGCGGATGGCTCGAAGCGCGCGTGATATCCGCGAGCCGAAGCTCTCCATCCCAAAACTGCGTCGCCGCAAAAAAGATCACCGTCGAGCGGTCCCGCGGCCTGCCACGCTTCTCTCGAGTAAAGAACATTGATGCTCGACACGATCCACGGTGTGTAAGCCGGCAATTTTCTTAACAGCGACCCGCGCTTGCAGAGATGAACTCCTCGCGCAAGCCAGCTCTTTCCTCGCACATCAACAGAACCCTGCACCACCGCCGAAGATTTGCTTGCCTCGACCAGAACCTCGAGCCAGTCATTACGAGGAACGCAATCGGGATCCGTGAAAACGATCAGATCGCCTTTTGCGAGCGACACTCCGACGTTTCGCGCGGCATGAGGGAACAACCGCGTCGCGCTCTGATGGAAATGAACTTCAGGAAACTGCGTCGTGATTAGTTCTCCGGTCCGTTGCTCCGGCGAAGAGTTGACGACAATCACCTCGAAGTCACGAAAGGTTTGCGCTGCGAGTCCACGGAGGCACGACGTAATGCTCGAGTCGGAGTAATACGCCGGAAGAATTACGGAGACGCGGGGATTGGTCGTCGTCACGCAGCTCTCGCTCGTGCGACGTGCAGTTCCCATTTGACGAAGTCCATCTCCGACGAGCCCGCGCCGAACAAATAGCCGACTGATTCGCCAAGCGCGCACGCGGCACCCTTCGCCAGCACGACAGGCAGATACTTCCACTC
>DASROK010000141.1:0-7367 GCA_035646915.1 Gemmatimonadaceae bacterium | reverse complement strand
GTTCGATTCCCACCATACTGCGTATTGATCGCCGCCTGCGTTTGCGATTCTGAATGACCCGGGGCAAGCGGTTCGTGGCGCTGCGGACTGGAGTGGGCTCGGGAGTTCGTTGGGGGGTTGCGGTGCGCCGGAATAGACAATGTCTCCCCATTCGACCTGCGGGTTGTTGCTGCATCCAATCATGAGAACGAGTCCTGCGATGCGCTTTCGCATAGGAGGAAACCTAAGTTGCTCGTCGCGGCTCGTCTCTTCCATATGTGACAGACCCGGTGAGTAGCGAGCAATGAGTTTCCAGATCTGAGTACCCAGAAACTCAGTTCGAACTCAGTACTGAGCGCTGACTCTCTGGAAACTCATTGCTCGCTACTCACCGGGTCTGTCACATATCGGACCACGAGCAGCGAGTGGTTTCTCGACTATCTTTGAAGAGAGAGATATCAAGAAAAGGGAACAGACAATGACTGCTACAATCCGCCCGCCGGCTCCCGAAAAAAAGGCCGAGCGCGCCGCCGCTACAGAACTGAAATCTCCGAGCGTGGTCGCCGGTTTCAATGGCAACAGAAGAGTCCCGCCGCCAGTAAATGAGCCGGTAAAGAGCTACGCTCCGGGCTCTCCCGAGAGAGCAGCCCTAAAAGCAAGACTGAAGGAAATGTCGAACGAAAAGATCGACATCCCCATCATCATCGGCGGAAAAGAAGTGAGAAACGGCGAGACCGCTCAGTCGGTCATGCCGCACAATCACAAGCACGTTCTGGCTGACTGGCACAAGGCAACGTCAGCCGACATCGACAGCGCAATCGCAGCGTCTCGCGAAGCAAGAAAAGACTGGATGAACTGGTCGTGGGAAGATCGTGCCTCTGTCTTCCTCAAAGCCGCCGAGCTGCTCACAACAACCTGGCGCGCGACAATCAACTCCGCGACAATGCTCGGCCAGTCGAAAACAGCTTTCCAGGCGGAGATCGACTCGGCATGCGAGCTCATCGACTTCTGGCGCTTCAATCCGCACTACGCTCAACAGCTGTACGACGAACAGCCCTTGAGCGATCACACGATGTGGAATCAGCTCGACTATCGCGGACTCGAAGGATTCGTCTATGCGGTAACACCTTTCAACTTCACTTCGATCGCTGGCAATCTTCCAACTGCACCAGCCCTGATGGGATGCAGCGTCATCTGGAAGCCCGCGTCGAGCGCGATGCTCTCGGCGTACTATCTCATGAAGCTGCTCGAGGAAGCGGGCCTTCCTCCGGGCGTGATCAACTTCATGCCCGGCGATGCAGCGATGATTTCCGACAAGCTGCTCTCGCATCCTGATCTCGCGGGCGTGCATTTCACCGGATCGACCAGTGTCTTCAACTCGATGTGGAAGACAATCGGCGCGAGCATGTCGAACTATCGGTCGTATCCGCGAATTGTCGGCGAGACCGGTGGAAAGGACTTCATCGTCGCGCACTCGTCTGCGGATCCTGTCGCTCTCTCAGTCGCGATAGCCAGAGGTGGATTCGAGTACCAGGGACAGAAATGCTCGGCCGCATCGCGCATCTACATTCCGGAATCGATCTGGCCCGAAGTGCGCGATCGTACCGTCGCCATCATGCAGGAAATCAAGATGGGGGATCCATCTGACTTCAGAAACTTCATGGGCGCCGTGATCGACAAGCGTGCGTTCGAGAAAATCGGCGAGTACGTGACGCACGGACGCTCGAATGCGAAGATCATCCAGGGCGGTGGAGTCAAAGGCGAAGAAGGCTACTTCATCGAGCCGACTCTCGTCGAGACTCGCGATCCAGCATACAAGCTTCTTTGCGAAGAAATCTTTGGCCCGGTTGTTACTGCTCACGTTTATCCCGATGCAAAGTATGAGCAGACACTCGAGACCGTCGATCAGACTTCTCCGTACGCGCTGACAGGCGCAATCTTCGCGCGTGATCGTGCCGCGGTGAGAACAGCATCACTCGCTCTCAGAAACGCTGCCGGAAATTTCTATATCAACGACAAGCCGACAGGTGCAGTCGTCGGACAGCAGCCATTTGGTGGGGCGAGAGGATCAGGCACCAACGACAAAGCAGGGTCGAAGCTCAACCTCACCCGCTGGGTGAGTGCGAGAAACATCAAGGAGACCTTCTCGCCGCCAAGGGATTACAAGTATCCCTTTATGGCCGAGGAGTAATTCGTCAACCGTCACTAATTCCCGATAGTCCTCGATAGTCCTCGTTCTCCTTCAGGACTGCGCAGCAGACCCCTAGGTTTCGAGCCTCAATGAAACGCATCGGAATCGTACTCGGCTCCAGTCCTGGCGGCGGCGTGTATCAGTACGCGCAGGCTGTGTTCGATGCCGTGCTCAGATTTCCCGCGAACGAATACGAGCTTGTAATCGCGTACTCGCATCCAGTCTGGCTGAATCACATCCCGAGTGGACGCGCCAAGCTTGTCCATCTCGATGAGTCACTCAGATCAAAGGTCCTGAATCGCGTGTGGCACGTCGGTGGATTGCCGATGAGCTTGTGGCGAAAGGTCGCGCCGGTCATCGATCCCAATGTCAAGATCATCGTCAGGGAGAACTGCGATCTCTGGATAAATCCGTCGAACGACAACTGGGCCTTCCGCGCGCCCGTCCCAGCGCTGGGAACGATTCACGACCTGATGCACATCTACGAGCCGAACTTCCCCGAAGTTGGATCAGCCGCGGAGCTGCAGGAGCGTGAATTCCACTTTGTGGAAACGTGCCGCTGGGCGAAAGGAATCGCCGTCGATTCTGAGATCGGCAAAAAACACGTCGTCGAGGCTTACAAAGTCACTCCCGAAAAAGTTTTCGTCCTCCCGTACATCGCACCGAAGTACATCTACGACGAGAATCCGCAAACCGAGCTGCCTTACAATCTCCCGGCCAAATACTTCTTCTATCCCGCAACCTTCTGGCTGCATAAGAACCACGCCGGGCTTTTCGCTGCAATCGCAAAACTCAAAGGCCAGCATCCTGATATACGCGTCGTTCTCGCAGGCGCAAAACAGAACGGATACAACGACGCCGTCAAACAAGTCCACGCACTCGGCATCTCGGACAACGTCGTCTTCCTCGGCTACGTTCCCGACGAGCACATGTTCGAGCTTTATCGGAGAGCGCGCGCGCTGATCATGCCGAGCTTTTTCGGGCCGACGAATATTCCGCAGCTCGAGGCGTTCGTCGCCGGATGTCCCGTTGCCGTATCAGCGGTGTACGGAGTTCCTGATCAGGTCGGCGACGCTGCACTGCTTTTCGATCCCAGATCCTTCGACGAGATCGCGAATGTAATGGAGCGTCTCTGGACTGATGACGCGCTCTGCACTTGTCTCATCGAGAAAGGAAAGGAACGGGCCCGCCAATGGGGACCCGTTCAATTCAGCAAGCGGCTCGAAGAAATCGTCGGCGCTTTGACTTAGCGATCTGCAAGCGAGTGCGGCGCTCCCTTGAGAACGATGAGTTTCGCCTCATCGCTCCCCATCTTTCGGAGCTCCTCCACAATCTCCAGTCGACGTGATGCTGGTACAACCCCTTTCAATCCCGCCAGCGTGCGTTCGATGCGCAGCTCATCCCCAACCTGCGTGTACGAAACCTCGTAACGCGCAACGGGCCCCGTGAGCTTTTCCGATTTTGGAAGCATTGCGGTCCATCCCACCGGAAGCTTGATGCGCATGACACTGTGCGTGGTGTACTGCGGCGTCAGCTTCGACATCTCGTACGGCAGCTTGCGATCGTTGTCGTTTTCAATTGCATCCGCGACACGCGAATAAGACTCCATCGGCCGAAGCGGATTGGTGAGGAGATTCACGTCACCAACTTTCGACACCATCTTCGCTCGCGTGATCTTCGTCGAAACCTTCACTTCGGCCGAGAGATCCTTTCCATCGAATGCGATGAGGCTGTCTGTCTCCGGGCGATCGAAGTAAAGCCCCGTAACAGCGCGGCCAAATGTCAGCCGCTTTGCAGAATCGAGCGGATTCCTGAAAACATCGCGCATCGTGGCTTCGAGATAACCGTGACGAGCTTCTTGATACCGGCCCGCGAAAATTCCATCCTCGCCGAGCTTACCAGTGATTGTCGCGTCGATCAATGCGTCAGACGATGGCGACTCGGGAAGCGTGATCTCTTCGCTGTCGTTGTCCCTCACCAGCACCGCGAGATTTCCCTGCTCCGATCTTGGAAGCTTGCCGAACGCGTAATTCCCCGCGGTGAGATCTGCGAACTCATATCCGTTGCCTCGCTTCACGGCAGCGATCATGTGATTGAACTGGCCGAGTGACGGAGTCTCCTTGCGCTCGAGACCGTAGATGTTGAGCAGAACGGGATATCCGGTAACACCGATCTTTCGCAGTGCCGCGACGAAAAGCATTGCTTTATCCTTGCAATCGCCAAATCCAGTTCTTACCACCGTTTCGGCATTGCGCGGAACGTATCCCCCGCGTCCGAGCTCGATTGCGACATAGCGAATGTCCTGCGCCACCCATTTGTGGATCCGTCGAATAGAGTCATCGAGTGTTCTGGCCCCCGTGAGCACCGATTTGATCTTCTCTTCAACTGGTGGAGTTATCGCGTACGCATCGCGCGCGATTGGCACGTACCATTTTCCAATCGCATTCCAGTCGAACGATGGAGACACGCTTACTGTCATTCCCTGAAGAGCGGAATCGGGAGCGTACGGCTCTCCCTTGAAGCGGGTCACGTTCGCTTTTGTCCACGAATAAAACCTGCGGCCATTTTGAGTTTTCTCGGCTCGCTTGAAATCGAGATTGCGTTCGTTGATTCTCGGCCTCATCGATACCGGAAGATCGACTTCGAGATTCGACCGAACGACATACGTTGGAGTCGTCACTCGCCACGACACAAAGAACTCGCCGGGCATCAGCGACGCATCGGTCTCGGTCGTGATACTGAAATCGAGAATCGTTCCCGGCTCGAGCCCCGACAGTGACATGCGCTTTACCTTCGCTGCCGTGTACATCGGCACGCCCATCTCCGCGGGCATATCCGAATCCTGAACCTGTTCCGGTTTTTCGGAAATCACTTCTCCGTTCGGCTTCACTACGCGCATCCAGTTCACAGTCAGCTTCTGGTGCTCGGGATTCCACGTGAAGCGTCTTTCCCTGTACGCGTCGGCGCCTTCGGGCTTGAGGATCTGAACAACCTGCCGCGTTGTGTTCTTCGTCCGCCCGTCCAGCTCGATGCTGTATTTGCCTTCATCCAGCAGCCAGACGTACGCGGCATCAGGATGATCCGCCGGATTGACGGTCAGCGAATAAAGAGAGTCAGTGACTTTCGGCGCCTGTGCGAGGATCGGTGACGAGGCAAGAACGCTCACTGCGACTAGTCGATAAAACATCATTGCTCCCTTATTGATCCTTCGCCAGCCCACCTGAAGGGTCCGGAGCCGCTTGGACAGAGGCTCCAACTTTGCGTAAACAGACGCTACAATAGGCTCCGGCACCGCCCCTCGCCAGATTTTTCCTCGGGTGCGAACTTCCATCACTCAAAGACTCTAATCAGACTCGTTTGACTTCCCTCGCAACTGAAGAAAAAATCCGGCTCGATCCCGCCGAGCTCGAGGTAACTCGCATTCGTGCGCTGCGTGGCCCCAACTACTGGCGCCTCGCACCGGTAATCGCATGCGACGTCCGCCTCGGCGCACTCGAAAAAATCACTTCGGCGCAGATTCCCAGACTCAACGAGCGCCTCGTCGATGCGATGCCCTCGCTTCAGCTGCACAAGTGCACTCGAAACAAGATTGGCGGGTTCGTCGAAAGATTGCTGGAAGGAACTCACATTCCGCACATCCTCGAGCACCTCGCGCTCGAGCTGCAGTCCATCATCGGCAACGAGGTTTCATTCGGACGAGTGGTCCCGTCTGGCGACGAAGGCGTGTGGTGGCTGATCGTCGAATTCCAGGAAGAGCAGGTCGGCATCCGCGCAATGAAAGACGCTGTCCGAATCATTCGCTCGTGCATCGGAGACGAGGATTTCGACATCGATGCCATCATCGACGACCTTCTGTCACTCTACGAGTCGTCTCGCCTCGGTCCCTCTACCGGCGCAATTGTCGAAGAAGCCCGGCGACGTGGAATACCAGTCCGCCGCCTCAACAACTATTCGCTCGTTCAGCTGGGACTCGGGCGCAATCTTCACCGCATCCAGGCGACGCTCACCGACATGACGAGCGCGATCGGCGTCGAGATAGCCCAGGACAAAGACGACACCAAGCGCGTCCTCGGCAACATTGGATTGCCCGTGCCAAAAGGTGATGTCGTGCGCACTCTCGACGGTGCTATAGAAATCGCTGAGGAGATCGGATATCCGGTTCTGCTCAAGCCTCTGGCTGCAAACCATGGCCGCGGAATTTCGGGCCGTGTCGCGAATGTGGATCAGCTCCGCACTGCGTGGATAAAATCGTCCGAGTATGGGGCTCGCATTGTCGTCGAGCAGTTCGCTGAAGGCCGCGATCACCGCGTTCTTGTAATCAATGGCAAAGTTGTAGCGGCGGCCGAGCGTGTTCCTGCTCACGTTGTGGGCGATGGGAAGGTGAGCGTTCGAAAGCTGATCGAGGCAGGCAATAACGATCCGCGCCGCGGCTTCGGGCACACCAAGAGCCTCACGAAGCTGCCGGCGGACAAGACCACTGAAGAATTCCTTTCGATCTCCGGCAGGACGCTCGATTCGATTCCGCAGAAAGGTGAATTCGTCGCGCTTCGTGCAACCGCGAACCTGTCGACGGGCGGGACGTCAATCGATCGCACCGATGAGATGCATCCCGACAACATCACAGCGTGCGAGATGGCTGCGGGAGTAGTTGGGCTCGATATCGCGGGCATCGATGTTCTCACTGCCGACATCTCGGTCCCGTTCCGCGAAAACGGCGCCGTGATCATCGAAGTGAATGCCGGTCCGGGAATTCGCATGCATACGCATCCCGCGGAGGGAGAGCCGAGAAATGTTGCTGCCCCTGTTCTGGACATGTTGTATCCGCCAGGAGCTGAATCGACAATACCGGTCATCGCGGTTACCGGTACCAATGGGAAGACAACAACAACCCGCCTGATTGCCCATCTTTTCCGCGTTTCCGAGAATGTCGTTGGATTTACCACAACAGATGGCACCTACCTCGGCAACCGCATGGTTATCGAAGGCGACATGACCGGGCCGTTCTCGGCAAACGTGATTTTGTCGAATCCGACGGTTGACGTCGCGGTGCTCGAGACTGCGCGCGGTGGAATCCTGCGGGCTGGCCTTGGCTTCGATGAAATCGATGTCGGAATTGTCCTCAACGTCACTGCCGATCATCTGGGGCTGCGCGGCATTCAGACTGTCGAGCAGCTTGCTGATGTGAAGAGCGTGATTG
>DASROK010000140.1:0-3632 GCA_035646915.1 Gemmatimonadaceae bacterium | reverse complement strand
AGCCTGAAAAGGACTGGATTCCCGAGAGGTGGGCCGAGGTCTGCGACATCCTTCTCGAGCAGCACGGTCTTCAGCCTGTTCTGGTTGGCGGTGACACGCGAAGGGAACGGGAGGCCGCTGAAAAAATCATTGCATCGAGTAAAGCGCGCCCGTTCTCAGCGCTTGGAAGCGGACTTCGAAAACTCGCTTCCATTCTCGACGCCTCTGAGGTTGTTCTCGCGCCAGACACGGGTCCTCTTCACATCTCAGTCGCGCTCGGACGTCCCGTCATTTCGCTCATCGGCTACACTGACCCGCGCCGAACCGGACCGTATCGCCACTATCACGATCTGATCATTGACGCATTCCATGATGCTGGTGACGCAGGTCCGATCACGATGGCGACGAAACAGGGCCGGATGCAGCGAATCACCGTTGCGGACGTCGCGACAAAACTCGGCATATGGTCGGCTGACTATCGCGGAAAGTCGTAGGTGATGCCGAGCTCTCGCAGCACTGCCACCAGCCGCACGAGCGAAAGACCCATCACCGCGAAGTAGTCGCCGTCAATTCGGCGAACGATCGTAGCGCCGTAACCCTGAATGCCGTACGCGCCTGCCTTGTCCATCGGCTCGCCGGTGGCGATGTAGCGGGAGATTCTGTCGTCGTCGAGCGGAAGGAATGTCACGTCGACAATCTCGACGCCGGAGACAGTTCGACCTTCATGTGCTGCAGCGACTGCGGTCATCACCGTATGCGATCTGCCGCTCAGCATTCTCAACATTCGTGCTGCGTCATCGACGTCCCGCGGTTTGCCGAGGATGATGTCGTCGATGACGACTATGGTGTCGGCTCCGACGATTAAAGCATCGCCATTCTGCCTGGCGACATGTTCGACTTTCTCTCTTGCAACCCGCTCAGCGTACTGCTCAGGGAGCTCTCCTGATCTTATTGATTCGTCCAGATCGGCCGGCCTTACTTCGTGGTGGATGCCGACGAGCTCCAGCAGCTGCCTTCGTCTCGGAGACTGCGAAGCAAGAATGACTTTAAGCTGTTCGATGTTCCGCTGAATCATCGCTCCAGCCAGAGAGTTACAGGGCCATCGTTCACGAGCTCGACATCCATCATCGCACCGAATTCGCCAGTCTCAACCGTCAGCCCTTTTGCACGCAAAGCCGCTATGAAGCGTTCGTACAAAGGAATTGCGGTCTCAGGGCGAGCAGCGTCGATGAATGACGGACGACGGCCTTTGGCAGCGTCACCGTACAAGGTGAACTGAGAGACAACCAGTACTTCCCCACCGACATCGGCAAGCGCGAGGTTCATCTTGTCCTCGGCATCGGGGAAAAGCCGAAGGCCCGATACCTTCTCGGCCATCCAGTCGACCTGGTCCTGTCCGTCGGAGTGAGTCATCCCGACCAGCAGCAGAAAACCTTTTCCGATTTTGCCGGTGATGCGCTCACCGACTCGAACCTCAGCGCGCGATACGCGCTGCAGCAGTACTCGCAGCGGCTACTCGACGGTTACGGACTTCGCGAGATTGCGCGGCTGATCCACATTCGAGCCGCGCTTGACCGCGATGTAGTAGGCCATGAGCTGCAGCGGAATGCAGGCGAGCACCGGCGTGAGCATGTCGATCGTCTCTGGAATCCGGAACTCATAGTCCACTTTTCCCGCCAGCGCGGGCTCGTCACGGCTCGTGATGGCAATTACGCGGCCCTTGCGCGCTTTCACTTCCTGCACGTTGGACACGACTTTGTCGAACACGGAGTCGTGCGGCGCAATGAACACCACGGGCATCATCTCGTCGATCAGCGCAATCGGTCCATGTTTCATCTCCGCAGCAGGATAACCCTCAGCGTGGATGTAGCTGATCTCCTTGAGCTTGAGCGCGCCTTCCAGAGCCGTTGGGAAATTGTAGCCGCGGCCGAGGTAGAGGAAATTCTGCGCGCGCTTGAACTCTTCGGCGAGCGCTTCGATCTCCGATGCGCGATCGAGAATCTGCTGTACCTGTCCAGGGAGAGCCTTCAGTGCTTCGATGATCTCTTTGCCCTTAACGACTGAGACCCCTCTCAATCGCCCGATCTTCAGCGTCAGCAGCGCGAGTGCAACTACCTGGCTCGTGAATGCCTTGGTCGAAGCAACTCCAATCTCAGGCCCGGCGTGAACATATATACCGGCGCCTGATTCACGCGCGATCGTCGAGCCGACAACATTCACGATTCCATATGCGCGAGCTCCGCGATGTTTTGCCTCACGCATTGCAGCAAGAGTGTCTGCAGTCTCTCCGGATTGCGAAATCACGATGCACAGCGTGCGATCGTTCACAATCGGATTGCGATATCGGAACTCGGACGCGTACTCAACTTCGACTGGAATACGCGTGAGCTCTTCCATCATGTGCTCACCGATGAGCGCGGAGTGCCAGCTCGTGCCGCACGCAGTGATGATCATGTTGTCGAACTTGAGCAGCTCTTCGTCGGTCATGTTGAGACCGCCCAGTTTCGATGTGCCTTCGTCTTCGAGAAGGCGGCCGCGCATGCAGTTCTCGATCGTCTCCGGCTGCTCGAAGATTTCCTTCAGCATGAAGTGAGCGAATCCGCCGCGCTCGATCTGCTGAAGATCCCACTCGATCTTGTTGACGCGCTTGTCGAGCTCACGGGCGCGAAGATCGATCACCTTGTATCCGTCCCGCGTCAGTACGGCGAGCTCACCATCATCGAGGTACACGACTTCACGGGTGTGCTGAAGAATCGCCGAAGCATCGCTCGCCACGTAGTACTCGCCATCACCCAGGCCAATGAGAAGCGGGCTTCCCTTCCGCGCGGCGACGATCTTGTCGCGGTCCTCGCCGGCGACAACGGCGATTCCGTACGTGCCTTCGACCTGCCACAGCGCTTCGATTACTGCGTCCTCGAGACTTCCGTCGAAGGCTTCCTCGATCAGGTGCGCGAGAACTTCTGTGTCAGTCTCGGAAACGAACTTGTGACCTCGCTCGACAAGATGCGCTTTGAGTGCTGTGGAATTTTCGATGATTCCATTGTGCACCACAGCGATGTTGTTCTTGCAATCCACATGGGGATGTGCATTGCATTCGTTGGGCGCACCATGGGTCGCCCACCGCGTATGTGCGATGCCAAGATTTCCATCGATCGGAGATGAGGCCAGCGCTGCCTCGAGTCTCGAGATCTTCCCCGCCGCTTTTCTCGTCTCGACGCCGTGCCCGTTCAGGACCGCTACTCCAGCCGAATCGTATCCGCGATACTCGAGTCGCTTGAGTCCGTCGAGCAGGAGCTGGGTGGCGCCTCTGTCTCCGATATATCCCACAATGCCGCACATAAACCGCTCTTGTTTTAGGGCTTGTCAGGTAAAGCTGTAATTAAGTGGCAAGACGAGGGCCGGGATAGCGGGACGGAAACCATGCCGGCACCTTGCCCTCGTTGGGGCGGCGCAGAACCGCGATTGTTGCCGGAAGGTATGCGAAGGCAATCATGAGATTTGATACTTCGCGGTTGAACTGAGTCTCGGGCTGCCCATGAATCAAAAGCAGGATCATCAGGTACCCGAGCGACGAAGTCAGCGAAAGTATCTGGCTCTCTCGCCGCGTTTGGGCGACGAGAAGAAGTGGCAGCGCGTCATACCACGAACCAGTC